>NZ_KV809153.1:0-107071 GCF_001812455.1 Corynebacterium sp. HMSC076C10 | reverse complement strand
AAAGGGGCCCGCCGGCGCAATCTGGAGTGAGTGGCCGAAGAAAGATTCCAGCTCCTTCGGCGGCTGCTCAGTGTCAGTGCCTTCGATGGCCTCCGGGTAAAAACTGGAGTTCAGATGCACTGGTTGCATTCGGCGAAGCGCGACCTTTTCCAGGCGGCGAGCCCTGTGGCCGTGGTCAATGGGGCCGTGCCCCTGGCCGACGTTGAGGTTATCCGCGAAACGAATGGACTCGCTGAGCCAGCGTGTAGTCCAGCGCAGGGCATCATTAATCGCAGAGCCCCCACCAATCCGTGTGGCAAGAGCTGCGGACAGCGAACAACCCGTGCCATGGGTGTTCTCAGTGTGAATGCGGGGAGAAGAGCTGAAGAAAACCTGGCCATCGGGGAAGGCCACGGCATTGCCGGCTTCCTCATCACTTAAGTGACCAGTCTTTGCAATCACGATGACATCGTTTTTGCTCGCGAACTCCAGTGCCTGCTCAATCAGCTCAGTGAAGTCGCTGGCCTCCGGGGCGTCGGCAAGCAATGCCAGTTCGGGAACATTCGGCGTGATGACGGTGGCTTCCGCGACCAAGTCGCGCATTGCGTCCATGGCATCTTCGTCAAGCAGACGGTCGCCAGAGGTGGCGACCATAACCGGATCGAGAACAACCACGGCTGGCTTGGTCTCCCGAACCCAGTTGGTGACGGCCTGCGTGAGTTCGCGTGAACCCAACATGCCAATCTTCACCGCGTCGATGGTGACATCCTCAGTCACAGCAGCCAGCTGCTCGACGAGGAAGTCAACAGGTGGGGTGTGGACGGCACGAACGCCCACGGTGTTCTGAGATACCAAAGCGGTGACCACGCCCATGCCATAACCACCGGCGGCGGCGATTGATTTTAAATCGGCATGGAGCCCAGCACCACCTGTTGGGTCTGTGCCGGCGATGGAAAGAACTCGTGGCACAAGATCAGGCTTTGCCTTCTTGGGAAATGGCATCTCAGACCCCTTTAAACTTCAAGAGCGTGAAGCGACAGACTTCAAGACTACGCTTCAATCTCGGAGCGGTCGCCAGACCAGAGGGTGTGGAAGGCCCCCTCGCGGTCAACACGCTGGTAAGTGTGCGCACCGAAGTAGTCACGCTGCCCCTGAACCAGCGCTGCCGGCAGGCGCTCCGCACGCAGGCCGTCGTAGTACGCCAGCGAAGAGGAGAACACCGGAGCCGGGATACCCATCTGTGCGGCAGTGACGACAACGTCGCGCCACGCGTCGAGGCACTCGGTGACCTGGTCACGGAAGTACTCGTCGAGTACCAGCGCCGGCAGCTCCGGATTGCGGTCGTACGCTTCCTTGATGCGGTTCAGGAACTGTGCGCGGATGATGCAGCCACCACGCCAGATGGTCGCCAGCGCACCGCGGTCAATCTCCCAGCCGTACTCCTTGGCACCAGCGTTAATCTCATCGAAGCCCTGCGAGTAGGCAATGATCTTGGAAGCGTAGAGCGCCTTACGGACGCGCTCCACAAAAGCATCGCGATCTTCCGGTGCCTTAGCCAGGCTTCCCGACGGCAAGTTGCGCGCAGCCTCACGCTGAGCAAGGGAAGACGACAGGGCGCGAGCGAACACGGCCTCGCCAATACCAGTTACTGGAATGCCCAAGTCCAAAGCGGCCTTGACCGTCCAACGGCCGGTGCCCTTCTGGCCAGCAGCATCAACGATGACATCCACCAGCGGCTTGCCTGTCTTCTCATCGGCCTGAGAGAGAACCTCAGCGGTAATCTCGACCAGGTAGGAGTCCAGGTCGCCCTTATTCCACTCGCGGAAGATATCTGCAATCTCGGCAGGGGTGAGGCCAGCGGCCTCACGCAGCAGGTGGTAGGCCTCGCCAATGACCTGCATATCCGCATACTCGATGCCGTTGTGGACCATCTTTACAAAGTGGCCAGCGCCATCGGAAGAAATGTGAGTACAGCACGGAACGCCATCAACGTGAGCGGAGATGGACTCCAGCAGCGGGCCGAGGGACTCGTAGGACTCCTTCGTTCCACCCGGCATAATGGATGGGCCAGTCAGAGCACCTTCTTCACCACCGGAAATACCAGTGCCAACGTAGTGCAGGCCACGGGCGCGAATAGCCTTCTCGCGACGGATGGTGTCCGTGTAAAGAGAGTTACCGCCATCAATGATGATGTCGCCGGGCTCCATCACGTCGGCAAGCTGATCGATGACCGCATCAGTAGCGGCACCTGCCTGAACCATGATCAGAGCGCGACGCGGGCGCTCCAGCGAAGCGACGAACTCTTCAATGGTCTCGGACGGGATGAATGAGCCTTCATCACCGTGTTCAGCGATGAGGGTGCGAGTTTTCTCCGGACTGCGGTTGTACACGGCAACGGTGTGTCCCTTGTGGGCGAAGTTGCGTGCGATATTCGAGCCCATGACGGCGAGCCCGACGACACCAATTTGTGCGAGTTCATTGTTATCGGTCATGCCCACCATCTTAAAGCCTGGCCGGGGTTCGTTGTATCTGGGACTCAGAAATTGTTACTGCTTTTAACGTTGAAACTGCCACGAGTGATGGCGTGCGCTGGCACAATGTTTGGCATGACTGACGAGACTATTGCGAATAATGGCAGTTCACAGGACTCTAACTCTGCAGCTTCCGTCGCCGAGCAGGCGAAGAGGAAGGCGCTGCGCGATTATATGACACTGGCGACGAAGGCTAGCCAGGAAGCGCTGAGCGATGAGGAGCTGGCTGTTTTTAACAGCACCTTGGGCGATAACGGAATCGGCGGTCTAGATACCTTGCTGGGCACGAAGTTTGTCCATGTCGGGCCGGAGCGAATTCAGATGGAGCTCGAGGTCGGGCCCGACCACCTGCAACCGTGGGGCCTAGCCAATGGCGGTGTTTATTGCTCGCTAGGTGAGACTGCTGGCTCTATTGCTGGTTTCGTTGCCTGCGGTGCGAAGAAGCCGGTCGTCGGTGTGAACAATAACACCGATTTCTACCGCTCCGCCCGGGCTGGCGAGGTAATCGTTACCACGGCGGAGCCAGAGTACCTGGGGCGCACCATGCAACTGTGGCGCATTGAGCACACCCGCAAGGCAGATGAAAAACTGTTGGCCCGCACCAACCTACGAATTGCGGTACTCGACAAGCCGCTGTAGCAAATCGTTATAGGTGGTAACGGGCCTGGTAGGAAGCTCGCAGGTGGCTTGTCGTGATTAGCTGTTTTCTAATCTGGCCACCTGCAAGTTAACTACTTGTTCCTTTTTGCGCGGTGCTCGCGGCGAGTGTCGCGAACCTCCAGCGGCAGATCCTGCTCAGCCTTGTCCTTGTTGAACTCGGCCAGGCGGTCGATGGCGTTGCGTGCGTACATCTGCTGGCGGGTGGAAACCATCTGCCAACGGTTGCGATCCAGGACGTTCAGGCCCCAGCTGACGCAGGAGACGAGGCGGTTGCGGAAGCCCACCAGGAACATCAGGTGGACGGCCAGCCACAGAATCCAGCCGATGAAGCCGGTGACCTCAACCTTGCCCATCTTCACCACTGCGGAGAAGCGGGAGACGGTTGCCATGGAGCCCTTATCGAAGTACTCGAACGGCTGACGCTCAGCGACGTCGCGGCCGTCGGCCTCAGCTGCAATGTTGGCGGCGACGTACTCGCCACCCTGAATAGCAACCTGAGCAACACCCGGCAGGTTCTCGCGGTTGGACATGTCGCCCACGACGTAGACGTTCTTGTAGTCACCAGCTGTCATGTCCTCGTTGACAACGACACGGCCAGCGCGGTCGGTCTCGGCGCCAGTCTGCTCGGCAATCATCTTGCCCAGCGGGGAAGCGGACACGCCGGCGGACCAAATCTTGCAGAACGACGGGATGAACTCCTCGGTTCCATCCTTCATGTTCTTGTAGGTGACGCCCTCTTCATTGACGTCAGTCACCATCGCGCCAAGCTTGACGATGACGCCCATCTTTTCCAGGGACTTCTGAGCCTTGCGGCCCAGACGCTTGCCAAACGGCGGCAGAACCTGCGGTGCGCCGTCGAGCAGGACGACGCGTGCAGCGTGCGGGTTGTAGCTGCGGTAGGACGATGCGAGGGTGCGGTTAGCCAGCTCGGCCAGCTGGCCGGCAAGTTCAACACCAGTCGGACCAGCGCCGACAACGACGAAGGTCAGCAGGCGCTCGCGCTCAGCGGGATCGTCGGTCAGCTCGGCGCGCTCAAACGCGCCGATGATGCGGGCACGGATTTCGAGTGCGTCGTCGATGTTCTTCATGCCCGGAGCAAACTCGGCAAAGTGATCATTGCCGAAGTAGGACTGGCCAGCGCCAGCGGCGACCAGGAGGTGGTCGTATTCCCACTTGGAAGTCTGGTGACCCAGTTCCGAAGTCACAACCTGCTTTTCGACGTCGATGTCGGTGACATCGCCCTTGACAACACGAACGTTCTGAACACCGTCGAAGATCGTACGAGTGGACGGAGCGATTTCGCCCGAGGACAGGATGCCCGTTGCTACCTGGTAGAGCAGTGGCTGGAACAGGTGGTGGTTAGTGCGGTCGATGAGAGTGACGTCGACCTCGGCGCCCTGCAACTTCTTCGCCGCGAACAAGCCACCGAAACCCGAACCGATGACGACCACGTGCGGGCGTCCGGAGTGCGGGCGGTACGGAGTCTCGGTCATGTATTTTCTCCTCACAGACTTTAAAGTTCTCGAAGTTTTAGATTCGGCTTTTAGCCGGCAAGCCACAATAGTAATCCTCTCGGTGCGCCACCGCCTATTCTGGGTCCCTGCGCGGTAGGCTGCGAGAGCAAACTCAGTTCGTTATTCGTACCTTTATGCGGCGCGATTGTTAGGAGGTTCGGGCAGGGTGAATTCGGCAAGCCGGCAGGCAATTGACGCAGAGCGATGGCCTCGGGTTGCGCGTATTCCAGAGGGGCGTTTCCTAGCGAAACGTGCCGAAATGATGGAACGCTCTTTTGAGCGTCTCTGCCAGGACAACGGCATTGAACTGGTCGAATCCGGTGAGTTTGTCGGAGAGTCCTTCATTACTCGGTCGACGGGTGACGCCGATTTGGCTATCGACGGAGTCGGTGGTGCCAGCTCTAGCGGCGGCAGTGAATCTCCCACTAGTTCTGAATCGTTTCGTCCAGTCATTTTCAGCGTCATTGATCCTGTTTTCTATTCTCGACTAGCTGATTCAGAATGGCTCGGATTGGGGGAGGCCTATCTCGCGGGCGAATGGTCCAGTGATGATTTGCCAGAGCTTCTCAGCCGACTGCTCAGCGCCGAGCTTGATATTGCTTCGTTGGGGCCGCTGGCACGTGGTCTGATGAAAGTCGCGCGTTCACGTCCGCGTCTCGATGGGCCAGATATGGCGGGAGAGTTGCCGACCTCATTGCTCGAGCTCTATTCCGGCGAATTGCTGATGGGCGGTTCCGGCCTGTTCGCCTCCGGAGTGCGAACCTCGTCGCGGGAACAGATTCAAAACTATGCCCGTGGTGCTGGCAAGGGTGGGGTTCCCTCGCACTGGTCAGTTGACGTGACTTATGTCGATGCCCCGAAATCCGTCGCGCGTGCCGATTTTCTGCATGCCCAGGTGCGCAATATTGAGCACATCCTCGATCTTGCTCGAGTCCGGGCCGGAGACCGTGTCGCCGAATGGCCGTCGGCAGGCGGAGAAATTTCCCTTCGGGCTGCAGAAAGAGGAGCGGGCGCGGAGGTTATTACCGTCTCTGATGACCACACCGAAACGGTGCTGGAACGGGTGGAAAAAGCCGGATTGCGCGGCGCGGTCGATGTGATTCAGATGGATCGCAACATTCCGTCGCCACGCGAATTCGAGTCCGACTTCGAGGCGGTTATCAACGTCGGGCGTCTGGAGACCTTCGGTCGTGCAGGTGCGCTGCGCTGGCTGAAGAGCGCCGAGCGTCTGCTTGTCGACCGCGGCACCATCGTAGTCCAAATGGTGGTAGCGACGGACAAATTCGATGCGCTCGCCGAGCGCAGCTTGGACCTCGTACGCGCTTACGTGTGGCCGCAGCTGCAGCTTTTCACCATGGAAGAGCTGCGCAAGATGGTGGACCGGGAAACCGGCCTGCGCATCGCGGCGGAAGAGTACATTCCGGCGCACTTCGCGACGACCTTGCAGCTCCAGCGAGATTTCTTTGCGGCGCATGCGCGCGAAGCCGCTGGTATCGGCTACGACAGAGTGTTCCGGAGGATGTGGAATTACTATCTGTCGCTGTTTGAAGCGCTCGTGCGCGCAGAGAAAGTCACGCTCGTACAGGTCGAGCTCGTGCATGCGCCACGCAGGCCTCACTAGCAGTGGGCAGCTCCGGGCGCGTTGGAAATTCGCCAGATAAATAATGCCGGTAAAAATAAATCACGTTTTTAGGCAAAACCACCTCAAAGGCGATGTTTAGGGTCTAAAAACGAAACTATGAACGCACAGAGCACCACACGTACTGCAGACATTGTTGTCGTCGGCGCCGGTCTTGCCGGATTGGTCGCGACGTATGAGGCCACGCAGGCCGGCAAGAAGGTCATCCTTGTCGATCAGGAGAATGCCAACAACCTCGGCGGACAGGCTTTCTGGTCGCTGGGAGGAATCTTTCTTGTCGACTCGCCAGAGCAGCGCCGCCTGGGAGTCAAGGACAACCGCGAGCTCGCTGAAGCTGACTGGTTCAACTCCGCGCAGTTCGACCGCGAGGAAGACAACTGGGGACGCAAGTGGGCCAAGGCCTATCTGAACTTCGCGGCAGGGGAGAAGCGTGACTACCTCCGCAATCTCGGCGTGAAGTTCCTGCCTGTCGTCGGGTGGGCTGAGCGCGGTGAAGGGCGTGCCGACGGTCACGGTAACTCGGTACCCCGATTCCACCTCACCTGGGGCACAGGCCCCGAAATCGTCCGCGTATTCGCAGAGCCGGTCGCTGAAGCTGCGAAGAAGGGGCTGGTGGAATACTGCCATCGCCACCGCGTTGACGAGGTGATTGTCGAAGATGGCCGCGCCGTCGGCGTGCGTGGCAAGATTCTGGTTCCCTGTGAATCTTTAGAGCGAGGAGTGGCGTCGTCACGTGAGGAAACAGGGGAGGACTTTGAGATCCTCGGGTCGGCCGTGTGCATTGCGACGGGCGGTGTTGGCGGCAACCTGGAAGCCGTGCGTAAGTGCTGGCCGACCGAGCGCCTGGGCGAGATGCCGAAGGACATGGTCTGCGGTGTGCCAGAGCATGTTGACGGCCGTGGTATCGAGATTGCAGAGCAGGCCGGCGCAAACCTCGTCAACCGTGACCGCATGTGGCATTACACCGAGGGCATGAAGAACTGGAATCCCGTGTGGCCGAATCACGGTATCCGTATCATCCCGGGGCCGTCGGCCATGTGGTTTGACGCAGAAGGAAATCGCCTGCCTGCGCCATATATTCCGGGTGCAGATACTGTCGGCACGATGAAGCACATTCTGGCTACCGGACACTCGTACTCCTGGTTTGTGCTGAATAAGAACATCGTGGGCAAGGAGTTTATTTTCTCTGGCTCAGAACAGAATCCGGATCTGACCGACAAGGAGATCAAGAAGCTGATTGGCAAGGTGACCTCTGGTGTTGCCGCACCGATTCAGGCATTCATGGATAACGGCGAAGACTGGGTGGTTGCCGACGACCTGCCAAAGCTGGTCGAGGGGATGAACGAGATTGTGGAGGCGAGCTCGGGCGGGGAGTCCGGAGCCGCAGCGCTGAAGATTGACCTGGAGAAGCTCGAGGAGCAGATTCGTCAGCGCGACATGCAGACCGGTAATCCCTTCTCTAAGGACTACCAGGTCAATTACGTCAACGTGGCCCGGAACTTCCTCGGGGACAAGATCATCCGCTCCGTGCCGCCATCACCGATTTTGGATCCGAAGAATGGCCCGCTGATTGCTATTCGTCTGCGCATGCTGACCCGCAAGACGCTTGGCGGCATTGAGACGACCCTCGACGGCCAGTGCCTGCATCCGGACGGAACTCCCTTTGAAGGGCTCTACGCTGCAGGTGAGGCATCTGGCTTCGGTGGCGGTGGCGTCCACGGCAACAACGCGCTGGAAGGTACGTTCCTGGGCGGCTGTATTTTCAGTGGCCGCCAGGCAGGCCGCGCGATGGCGGAAGTGGTTAAGTAGCTACCGCATACCGCACGGCTCGGTGGAAGAAACCGCGCCTACTCCAGCCCGATGGAGAATGCACTTTCCAGGTCGTGCTGAGAGTAGGTGCGGAAAGCCAGCTGAGTCTGAGTGCGAATGACACCGTCGACCTTGCTGATGAGGTTTGGAATAATTTCCGCCAGATCATCGTGATTAGTTGCGCGCACCACGACGACCAAGTCCCAGTCACCAGTAACGGAGTAGACCTCAGTCACGCCGTCGATCTCGACGATGGTCTCGGCGGCCTCCGGAATCTTGTCAGCTTCGACATCGATGGACACAATTGCGGTAATCAAACTCATGGCTGCCTTTCCTCGGAGTTTAAACGTGGGGCCCGCTGAATAGCGTGGCCCGGACCGCAAGGTACGCAAGATTGCTCAAGATACTGCGGCCCGGAATTTCATTTCTGTCACGATTCTACTGATTTCCAGGAAACAGCCTGGAGGATCCGGACGAAAGGCGGTAAAAAGGGCGCTATGACACAAACCGCATTTCAGTCCAACCCAGTCCAGCTTTCCGGAGACCTGCCCCAGGTGGGCAACAAGGCTCCGGAGTTTACCCTCACCGGTGGTGACCTCGCCGAGGTCACCAATGAGACCTTCGCTGGTAAGAAGGTCGTCTACAACATCTTCCCGTCGGTAGACACCGGTGTTTGTGCAGCTTCGGTGCGTCACTTCAACGAGGACGCTGCTGGGCTGGACAACACCGTCGTGGTTAATGTTTCGCGTGACCTGCCGTTCGCTCTCGGTCGCTTCTGTGCTGCAGAAGGCCTGGACAACGTTGAGGTTGCCTCGGACTTCCGCCACGGCTTCGGCGAAGCCTTCGGTGTTGTCCAGCAGGATGGCCCGCTCGCTGGCCTGCTTGCTCGTGCCGTAGTCGTCACTGACGAAGAGGGCAAGGTCATTTACAACCAGCTGGTCGATGAGATCACCACGGAGCCGGACTACGACTCCGCACTGGCTGCACTGAAGTAATTAGCTAACAAGCTTTCAGCAGCAAGTAACCAGCTGGAATCGACGGGGCTCGTCGGCGCACGCGCTAGGCTGTTGCCTGGCGGACTTCGCCGACGAGCTCTTCTAGTACGTCCTCCAGTGCAACGATTCCGCTGACAGAGTTCTCCGAAGTACTATTTTCCTCCGTCACCAAGGCGAAGTGAGCCTGCTCGCGCTGCATCAGCCGCATGACCGTCTGGAGCTTGGCATCCGGGCTGACGCTTGCAAAGGTGCGAATTAGATTCCGAGGGAAGGGTCGGTCGCGGTGACCGTCGTCAAGCGAGAGCAAATCCTTGACATGAAGGTAGCCGATGAAGCTGCTGTCGGCATCGGTGATGGGGAAGCGGGAAAAGCGCGTGCGTGCGCTGAGCTCTTCGATGTCGGCGACGGTGGCGTCGGGGCCAATGGTGACGAGGGTGTCGAGTTGCATAGTGACATCCGCGGCGGTGAGATGCTCGAAGCCGAGAGCTTTGTGGAGGAGCGCGAGCTCGTCATTGTCGAGAAGGCCCTGACGCCCGGACTCGGCGACGAAATCCTGCACCTGACTAGCGGTGAAGGAGGAATCGACCTCGTCCTTCGGGGTGGCGCGAAGAATCTTGCGAACCACGATGTTCGCCGTCGTATTCATCGCCCAGATAACCGGATTGAGTACCCGCACAATCACATACAGCGGAATAGCCACGAACTTCGCCGTCGGACTGGGAGCCGCAATAGCGATGTTCTTCGGCACCATTTCGCCGACAACCATGTGTAAGAAAGTGACAATCAGCAGCGCCAACACTAGTGCCACCACGTGGGCGGTGCCCGTGGGGAGTCCCAGCGCTGTCATGTAGGGCTCGAAGAAGTGCGCAATCGCAGGCTCGCCGACGGCACCGATGAGCAGGGAACAGGCGGTAATGCCCAGCTGTGTTGCCGCCAGGGAGACCGACACGTTTTCGATACCGCGCAGCGCGTACTTTGCGCTGGTAGAGCCGCTGACGGCATCCGGTTCAATTTGATCGCGGCGAGCCGAGACCATCGCAAATTCAGCGGCGACAAACCAGGCATTGAGGGCCAACAGCAAAATAAGAGTAAGTAGTGGCATGTTCTAGCCCTCCTTTTCGCTGTTGTGCTCGACGTGGTTGTGACTGGTGCCGTCCTGGTCAGCGCCTTCATCCGTGCGCGTGACCTTGTTGCCGGCGCGGTCCACCTGGACACGAATACGGCCAACGCGGTGACGCGCCATGCGCTCGACTCGAAAAGCAACTTCAGCGGTGGTAGGCAAGTTCTCCTCATCGAGGTTTTCGTGGTCGGTGGCTTCGACCGTAATCGTGTCGCCGAAGCGAGGCATGCGATCCAAGCGTTCGGTGATAAATCCACCAATAGTGTCGGATTCTTCGCCCTCCGGCAGGACCAGGTTTAGGATCTCTCCCAACTCATCAGGGCGCATGAGACCGGAAACAATCACCGTATTGGGGCTAATCCGGCTGTAGAGCAACGAACGATCGTCCTGTTCATCGTCAATTTCACCGACGATCTCCTCGACGAGATCCTCCAACGTCACAATGCCGTCCGTGCCGCCGTACTCATCGACAACCACTGCGAACTGGTATGCGTCCTCACGCAGTTGACGCATCAGCGGATCAAGTGTGGTCGAGTCGTTCACCACGAGTACATCTTTGGCCAGGCTCGCAGCCGACGTCGTCAAGCGTTGTGCGTGTGGCACGCTGAGCAGGTCGGTGTAATGCACCACGCCGCGAATGTCGTCGACGCTGTTGCCGACGACGGGGAAGCGGGCGTGCCCGGAATCTGCGACGACCGTCAGCATCTCTGCGACGCTCTGATTTTCGATAAAGATAATCTGCGTGCGTGGCGTCATCACATCAGCCGCCGTGCGCTCGCCGAACTCAATCGATCGCGCCACCAACTCGGCGGTCTGCGGGTTAATCTTTCCTTCATCGCTAGAGCGCGTGACGACGGCACGGAGTTCCTCCGCCGTCCTGGCACTGGCGACCTCTTCCTCAGGGGAGAAGCCAAGCCGTTTTAGCACCCAATTAGCCGCGCTGTTGAGTAGCCAGACCAGCCAGCCGAATGCGAACATGAAGGCATTCTGTGGTCTGACCACGAGGTTTGCGACTTTAGTGGGCTCGGCGATGGCCCAGTTTTTGGGGACGAGTTCGCCAAAGACCATTTGAGTGAAGGTCGCGATAATGAAAGCGCCCGTAGTGCTGATTGCAGTGACGGTGGCGGGAGAGATGCTAGTGCCACCAAATGCGGCTTCGAGGAGGACGCCGAGGGAAGGCCCGGTCAGGAAACCAGCGACGAGGCTGGTGACGGTAATTCCCAGCTGTGCGCCGGAGAGGTTAGTAGAGGTGCGTGATAGAGCCCGGTCTACTAAATATGCGGACTTTGAGCCGGCGTTTGCGGCGTTCTTGACGTCGTTTCTATTAACCGTGAGGTAGGAAAACTCGACAGCAACGAAAATTGCGTTGGCGAAAACGAGGAAAAGAAAGACCGCTAAGACGATGAGTGCGGATACAATCACGCGGCATCACCTGAAGTGTTCGCTGCGTTCGCTGGGGATGCTGCGGCGGTTGCTGCGGTCATTGCGCTTACTGCGGCTACAGAGAGCCCGTCAACGTTGGCGCGAGGCTCTGGGTCGTCGGACGAGCCAGATCTATCTGATGTGTCGGACGCATTGGGTCTGTCTGAGCTGCTGGATGTGTCTGAGAGTTCAGGCATGCGAGAAATCTTACTAAAGATTCCTTAGGTCTGACGGCAATGGCGCATCGGCGGTAATGGGGAGGACGAGACCTTAAGGCCAAAATGTCATAATGTATATTATCGGACAAATAATGAAAGTGGTTGGCCCTGGGGTTTTCTGAATTTCCAGGGCTGCCGCTTTTTCCGCCGCCGCCTTTTCTGCTGCCGTGTTCTATCTTGGCGCTTGATCCATGCCGTCGGGCTTATTGCTCATTGGCGTTGATGTCCGCTGCAAGCTCATCCGCGTTGCGGACGGCAATCTCTTCCCGTAGCCGCTTGTTCTGCCATAGCGTCATGCCAATCAGGAGTATGCCGACAGCCACGAGCCACCACACGCCCTTGTAGGCCACGAATGCAATGAAGATAATCAGTAGTACCATTCGCACCTTTCGTGCGAGCAACATTGCTTCGTAGGTGTTCATATCGTTGTGACTCCCAACTGGCCTGCCAAAATTGTTTTTGGCAGGACTTCTGTGGTGTGTGACTAAATGGCTTTATTGCGTCACAGTGACGAATCGAGGTGTATTTTCGCTGGCTATAAGCCTCTTTGGATTAGCGCTACTGCGATTCTCTTTAGATAGCTGTGTCTGCCAGCCGAGAAACCTACGCCTCCTACGCGTCCTGCTTCTCTGCGACAATGCGCAGATTGAGTTCGCCGTTCTCCTCGATGGATGCAGCTACAAACTGTGGCAGGCGCACGTTGTAATCCAGGCGGTTGATTGGCAGAGTGCCCGACAGCAAAACCAGGTTTTCGGTACGAGCGGCCTTCATTGGCACGGTGACGTCATTGGTGACGCCGCGGATGGTCAGGCGTCCCGGAATCTCGATATTCACCCACTGGCCGTTATCTGGAATGCTTGAAATATCGAGTGGCTCTGCAAGCTCAAACTTAGCTTCTGGGTACTGATCAACACTGAAGATATTGTTGCGGACATTGATGTCACGACGTTCAATATCGCTAGTCAGAGTTGCCATGTCAACAACAACGGATGCGTCCTCAAGATTGTTGTCAGCAACCTTCAGCTCACCGGTGACATCGTGAGTGGAACCGGACGTCGTCCGCCTGCTGCCCGGCAGTACCTCGTTAAAAGTAAAGCCAACGGAGGTGTTCTGTGAGTTATCGCCACCGACAATCTTCCAGGTGCCATTCGCATCAGTCGTTGCTGCAGGCAGCTCCGTGGCCTCGAAATCCCCAGTACGCACCCCTTCATGCGTGAAAACGCGATACAAAACTGGCCCCACAATAACAATTGCGAGCGCAACAACTGCAACGGCTATCAAAGTAATAATTGACTTACGGACACCAGAATTCATAGTGCTCATCCTATCCTTTTAATCCGCTATGGGATAAACCGTTCCACCTCACGCGTTTTCATAATCAATTCCTGCGTAATCTCCTGCAGGACGGCGGTCTCCATGCCGTCGTCAAGCGCGGTGCGCAAGTCTTCGGCGAGACAACGTACTTCGAAGAGCCCATCCCCTATTCGCTTTACGACGTCATCGCCCGCCGGCCTGCTCGTGGCATCGGTGGCGGTCTTCAGTGTGAGATCCGAGTTGATCCGCTCGGCAATCGGCCTGGAAGCGCCTTTTGCTACGCCAGTGCGTTTTTCATACGCGCGCTGCCGGCAGGCTTGGCTGCAGAACTTGCGACGGCGACCGCGGATAGCGACCTCCATTTCGCGGCCACACCACTGGCAATTGGCGGTAGTTGTGCTCGGCTTTTGATCTGACACAGAAGTCAATTATGGCATGAATACAGATTAAGGCGTTATAATGTGTGGTCTAGTATTTCTACCAAAGGGGGCACGTTCCACATGGCAGATCGAGTTCTTCGTGGCAGTCGCATGGGCGCCGTTTCGTATGAGACCGATCGCGATCATGACCTCGCGCCGCGAATGATGGTCCGCTACCGCACTGAATCCGGTGAGATCTTCGAGGTCCCATTCGCGGATGACGCGGAAATTCCAGGTGAATGGCTGTGCAAGAATGGCCAGATTGGTGAGCTGGTTGAAGGCGAAGGCACTGAAGCCAAGCCGGTGAAGCCTCCGAGGACTCACTGGGACATGCTCCGTGAGCGTCGCTCCATTGAGGAGCTCGACGTGCTGCTGGATGAGCGCGTTGACTTGCTGCGCAAGCGTCGTCGTAACGCCGCTCGCCTGCTAAAGGCTCAGAAGGAAGCCGAAGAGGCAGAGAAGAACGCTTAAGGTTTGAGCTGGCTTGCGCTAGTGAGCTTTAGAGCTTTGTAGCCGTCAATCAAACACTGAAATTCGGGTCCGGATAAGGTCTTGCTCCTTATTCGGGCCCGTTTTTCGTTGGTTCCTGGCTGCGGCGGGCCGAGCCGAGTTACTGACTGCGTTTATGACAAAAATGGCCTGAAAAATGGCTTGAAACTGTCATAAACTAAGACAGTTTCACATTTGCAGCCCCCATTCATACAGGCAGCCCGTATTCACATTTGCAGCCCGCAGTCATACAGGCAGCCCGTCTCCACACAGGTAGGCCGCAATCTTTGGGGCTGCCCTAGCCCTACTTGCGGAATCGCTGCTTAAACTCGTGACCAGCCAGGCGACCAATCTCCGACCCCAGGTTTTTTACCTGCTGCGAGCGGTGCTTGAATCCCCACTTGGTGACCTGCAGCAGAGACTGCTTCACAAAGCTGCCATCCATCTTGGACTCGCCGTACTCGCGCTCAGTAAAGGTGATCGGAACCTCCTCCACCAAGAAGCCCGCCTGTACAGCCTCAAAAGCGAGCTCGGTCTGGAACAGGTACGCAGCCTTGCCAATGTTCTCGAGGTCAAGGGTTTCGAGAACTTCCCGTCGATAAGCACGGTAGCCAGCGGTGATATCCGAGATGCCCGCGCCGAGCGCCAGCGAGATGTAGAGGTTGCCGCCGCGGGAGAGAACCTGACGGCTCATTGGCCAGTTGACGGTCTTGCCGCCCGGAATGTAGCGGGAACCGATGACGACATCGGCACCGTCCTCGAGCTTCTCCAGCAGCAGATGGAACTGCTCTGGTGCGTGGGAGCCGTCGGCATCCATCTCGCAGAGAACCTCGTAGTCGCGCTCGAGACCCCAAGCGAAGCCCGCGCGGTACGCACCCCAGAGACCGCCCTTGCCCTCGCGGTGCAGGACGTAGATGTGCTCTTCGCCGTTGTCCGACTTGTCAGCGGCAGCGATTTCATCGGCGAGCTCACCGGTGCCGTCTGGTGAAGAGTCATCGACAACCAAAATGTCGACGCGAGGCTCCGCTGCGCGCAGGCGTGCAATCACGCCCGGCAGGTTTTCCCGCTCGTTGAAAGTGGGAATGACAACCAGCGTCGACTCATTTAGGGCAGTCACTCGTGATTCTCCTTAGTGCATGTTCTGCTCAGTATCCCGGCCATCAACTTCATCTGCGCCTGCCCTGGCATCTCCGCCACGGCGACGCAGGACGGCACCAACCACACAAAGAATACCGAATGCGGTCAGTAGACCTTCAATCCACGTCCCGAAGCGGGCTGCAAAAGTCAGGTGGGCGTACTGAGGCAGAGTTTCAGTGAGTACCTTCTGCTCGAAGATTTTGCTCCGCTTTACGACGTCTCCGTGCGCATCCACAATCGCGCTCACACCGCTGGTTGCGGCGACGGCCGTGGAGCGTTGGAACTCCATGGCTCGCATGCGGCTCATGGCCAGCTGTTGGTAGGTCATGTCGGTGAAACCGAAGGTGGCGTTATTTGTGGGCGTGGCCAGCATGGTTGCGCCGTGTTTGACTGCGTTGCGGAAGGCACCATCGAAGACCACTTCGTAACAGGTGGCCACGCCTAGATTGACCTTCTTTAAACCATCGGTGCCTGGCGTTGTAACCACGGCATCGCCGTTGCCCGGAGTCATGTCTCCGGCGTGAGCGACCATGTCGGAAAAGTGACGTAGCAGTTCGCGGAATGGCATGGTCTCGCCGAAGGGCTGGAGATAGATTTTCTCGTGCTGGTCGCCGGGGCCGGTCTGCGGATCCCAGACCACCATGGTGTTTTGCACCCCATTGGTGTAGGTAAAGGTGCCGACCACGATGGGAGCGCCAATATTCATCGCGGCGTTTTCGATAATGCGTGCCGCTTCCCCATCCGTAAACGGGCTGACATCGGAGGAGTTTTCGGGCCAGATGACGATGTCCGGCTGCTCTTCCTTACCTTGGTGGACACGTCGGGCCAGCTCATTGGTGGCATCGGCGTGGTTTTGCAGGACTGCGCGGCGCTGGGCATTGAACTCTAAACCGAGGCGCGGAACATTGCCCTGGATAACCGCGACACGGGTGTTGTCAGCGGCCGTAGGCTCAGGCAGCGGTTGGGTCCACGCAGGAAGAACCCAGCCGACGAATAACGCTCCCACCAAAAGCGCAGCGGAGGTTGCATAGGAACGTAGCGTGAGCGCGACCAGACCCGCACCAACGCAAGCAGCGAGGAAAGTGACCAATGCAGTGCTGCCGATTGCCACTGCTGGGGCCAGCGGGCCGTCGACCTGCCCCCAGGCAACGCGGAGCCAGGGGAAGCCTCCGAAAGGCCAGCGGGCTAGCAGCGCCTCCCCTGCCACGAGCGCAGCGGCCATGCCAGGGAGCTTCAGCGCGAGGGGGAAACTGGATTGGGCAATCAGCCACATCGCAAGCGCCGCCGGAATTGCGAGCAGTCCCAGCACAATTGAGAGCGCCACGTAGGGGCCAATGCCGACGAAGGAGCCGATCCACGGCAGTGAGAAAAGAGCCGTCGCTGTTGCCCAGCTGAAGCCCACCACTACGCTGGATTTCCAATCGGCTGCGCAGAAGAAGGCAAAAATGAGCAGGGCGAGGCCGATCCAGGCCGTCCACCACCAGCTCATGGGCGCATAGCTTAAGAACTGCAATCCACCAGCGAGGATTGCAATGAAGGCGAGAACGAGGCGCTGCTTTAGTGGGGTAAGCGCGCGAAAGCGCGCCTGCCAGCGATTCGGATTCTCCAGAATGTCTTTCGAAGCGTCTTTCTGAGCGACGTTCCCGTGCTCGCTGGAGCGCGCTTGGCGGTTAGTGTGCACTTGTATAAGAGAACTCTCTACGTTTGCGAGTTTTTGAGTTAGCGCTTGTCGCTGTCGTCCTGGTCATCATCCCAGGCGTTGTCCGGTGCCGGTGGGACGATTTTATCCTGTGGGAAGGCCTTGCCATCCGCACCCGGGAAACCACCAGAGAATCCAGGGAAACCCGAAAAACCGCCAGCACCAGCGCCAGTTCCTGGAGCACCCGGGTTCATGCCGTACTGAGAGACCACCATCATGCTGCGGTCACTGAAGTTGCGGAGTCCGTTGAGCAGCGCCACCGATCCGCTCTTACGAATCAGCCAGCGAGTCGGCGGTAGCACCATGAGGAAACCAACAACCGTGGAGACGACGCCCGGCAGGGCAATCAGCCAAGAGCCAACCAACAGGATTGCCGAGTCAGCCACAAAGTGTCCCGCGCCCTTTGCCGAGCGCTTGATTGCCTCCTCCGGATGCTTCTGTCCGTACTCAGTAAGAGTACGAGAAGTATCCAGCAGCAACTTCTGGTAGATGCGCTTGAACTCGATGGCGGCGAAAACCAATCCCAGAATGAATAGACCCAGAACCAGCAGGACGGTCCAGCCATAGCCAATCCATTCACCAAGTGCGATAAAGGCCGCAATCTCGGCGATGAGGTAAATAATTGTGAACCACTTGCTCATAGTTCCCCAGTGTAACCGCCACTAGATGAGCAAGTGGTTACGGCTATCGGCCGGTTAGACGACGACTAGCGGTCGCCTACCGGTCAGCGCGCTCCTCCAAGTCGCCCTCTGTATCCAGGTAGGTCTGGCGCAGCAGATCCATGCGTTCCTGGTCGGGGTTTTCCCACATACCGCGCTCTGCGGCCTCCATCAGGCGCTCGGAAATATCGTGCAGAGCCCACGGATTCGACTGTTCAAAGAACTCGCGGTTTTCCGGGTTCGCAACGTACTCGTCGGTAAGCGTTTCGTACATCCAGTCATCCATGACCTTCGCCGTCGCATCGTAACCGAAGAGGTAATCGACGGTTGCGGCCATTTCGAAGGCACCCTTGTAGCCGTGGTTACGCATTGCCTGCATCCAGCGTGGGTTGACTACGCGGGCACGGAAGACACGTCGCGTCTCCTCGTGCAGGGTGCGGGTGCGCACGGCGTCCGGGCGGGTGGAATCGCCCACATAGGCCTCCGGAGCGGAACCCGTCAGTGCACGCACCGTGGCGATCATGCCGCCGTGAAACTGGAAGTAGTCATCGGAGTCGGCGATATCATGCTCGCGGGTATCGGCATTCTTCGCGGCAACCTGAATACGGCGGTAGGCCGTCTTCATGTCGTCAGCGGCCTCTTCCCCATCGACGCCGCGGCCATAGGCGTAGCCACCCCAGGTCGTGTAGACCTTCGCCAGGTCCGCGTCATCGCGCCAGGAACCGGAATCGATCAGCTGCAGCAGGCCAGCTCCATAGGTGCCCGGCTTGGAACCGAAGATGCGACGCGGGCGCTCCTGCTGGTCGGCCTTCGCATGGGCGCGCACGTAGTTGTCCTCATCGGATTCATCAAGCTTGACGACGAGCTGAAACGCATCATCCAAAAGGTCGATAACATGCGGAAACGCATCACGGAAGAAGCCGGAAATACGGACGGTCACGTCAATGCGCGGGCGGCCCAGCTCCTCCAGCGGAATCGGCTCAAGGCCGACAATACGGCGAGATGCGTCATCCCACACCGGATGCACACCAATCAACGCGAGCACCTCGGCGATGTCATCGCCCGAGGTACGCATGGCGGAAGTGCCCCACACCGACAGACCAACCGACTTGGGGTACTCACCGTGGTCGGCGCGGTAGCGCTCAATCAGGCCATCGGCGAGGTTGACACCGGTTTCCCAAGCCAGGCGCGACGGCACCGCCTTGGGGTCAACCGAGTAGAAGTTGCGGGCAGTCGGCAGTACATTGACCAGGCCGCGCAGTGGTGAACCGGAGGGGCCAGCTGGAACGAATTCGCCATCGAGAGCGGAAAGAATGCGCGGGATCTCCTCGGCGGTAGCAGCCAGGCGCGGGAGAATTTCGTCGCGGGTGAACTGCAGCAGCTCGGCAACCTGATCAAGGCCGTTTGGTGCCGCGATATCGGCAAATTCCTCGGAGCCGAGCACATCAGCCGCGATCTGTGTCACCGGTTGGTCGGGATTCTTCACCACGGCGGTTACCAGCGCCGTAGCCAGTGCATCGATAGAGTCCACAGCGTGGCGTTCATCGGTGCCATCCTCGGCCAGGCCGAGAGCTTCGCGCAGGCCCGGCAGGGTCTGCTTGCCGCCCCACAGCTGGCGGGCGCGCAACATGGTGGTCACAGTGCCGATCAGGGATTCATCTTCCGGTGCCTGGCTGAGCACGTGGAGGCCACCGCGGATGGCGACGTCCTTAATCTCGCAGAGCCAGCCGTCGACATGCATGAGCATGTCATCGAAGACCTCCTCGTCCGGGCGCTCGTCCCAGCCGAGGTCGCGGTCCATCTTCGCGGCGGTCAGCAGCGTCCAAATCTCCTGGCGGATGGCCGGCAGCTTGGCCGGGTCCATGGCGGAGATGTTCTGGTGCTCGTCGAGAAGCTGTTCCAGACGGGTGATGTCGCCGTAGGATTCGGCGCGGGCCATCGGCGGAATGAGGTGGTCGACCAGAGTGGCGTGAGCACGGCGTTTGGCCTGTGTGCCTTCGCCCGGGTCGTTGACCAAGAAGGGGTAGATCATTGGCAGCTCGCCGATGGCAGCATCCGGGCCGCAGGAAGCGGAAAGGCCGACGGTCTTGCCCGGCAGCCACTCCAGGTTGCCGTGCTTGCCCATGTGAACCACGGCATCAGCGCCGAAACCGCCCTGCGCCTGCGACAGCGACAGGAAGCGGTAGCAGGCCAGGTAATGGTGCGTCGGCGGCAGATCCGGGTCGTGGTAGATACCCACCGGGTTGTCACCGAAACCGCGCGGTGGCTGCACCATGACCACGACATTTCCGAAGGTCAGGCCCGCAATGTAGATGTCCTGGGTATCCGGGTGGACGTACAGGGTGCCCGGCGCGGCACCCCACTTGTCCTGCATGTCGGAGCGAAGTTCTTCCGGCAAGGTAGCGAAGAACTTCTCGTAGGTGGCAGCGGGCAGGCGGAGTTCGGCTGCCTCCATAACCTCTTCGGTCAGCCAGTCCGGGTCTTGGCCGCCGGCCTCGATGATGGCGTGCATGAACGCATCTGGTTCATCGGCACCATCCTCGGCGGTGGCATATCCGGGGATTTTGGTGGTGTCGCCGAGGTTGTATCCGGCGTCGGCAAGCGCGTGCAGCACCTTCAACGTGGATGCCGGCGTGTCCAGACCTACGGCGTTGCCGATGCGGGCGTGCTTGGTCGGGTACGCAGAGAGCATGACGGCGACGCGCTTGTCAGCGTTGTCGATGTGGCGGAGCGCGGCGTAACGGGTGGCGATGCCGGCGAGGCGGTCGCAGCGCTCGAGATCCGGGACGTAGGAAATGAGCTCGTCGGAGTCGATTTCCTTAAACGAGAACGCGACCGAGATGATGCGGCCGTCGAATTCGGGGACGGCGACCTGCGTTGCGACGTCCAGCGGTGACAGGCCCTCGTCGTTGTCCTCCCATGCCGTCTTGGACGAAGTCAGGGCCAAACCCTGGATGATGGGGATGTTCAGGTCTGCGAGTGCGGCGACATCCCAGCCGTCATCGTCCTGGCCAGCCTGCGCGAGTGCCGGGCGGTTGCCGCCAGCGGCGAGCACCGTGGTGATGAGCGCGTCGCAGGAAGCTAGCTCTGCCAGCAGTTCATCGCTGGCGGTGCGCAGGGACGCGGCGAAGATAGGCTTGGCGACGTAGCCGCGAGCCTCGACCGCGTCAGCAAGCGCCTCAATGTAGTGCGTATTTCCCGCCAGGTGCTGGGCGCGGTAGTAAATAATGCCGACGGTGCCGCGGGAATCTTCCGTGGCCACCTTGGAGTCGCGCTCCAGGAAACCCCAGGCCGGCATGCGAGTGGGCTCTTCAAAGCCAAGACCGGTCAGAAGCAGTGTGTCCGACAGGAAATTGTGCAGCTGTGCGAGGTTCTTTGCGCCGCCTTCCGCCAGGTAAATGTGCGTTTGCGTGGCGACGTTTGCGGGAACTGTCGAATACTCGGTGAGTTCGGCATCGGGTGCCTGCTCACCGGAGACGAGGACGGTGGGAATACCGGAGTTCACAAAGTAGTCGATGCCGGATTCCCAGGCGCGGCGGCCACCGAGAAGTCGGATGATGACGACATCGGCGCCGTCGGCAAGCGTGGGCAAATCATCGTCGAGCAGACGCGCCGGGTTTGCCCAACGGTAGGACACCTCCGGGTTGGCCTGAGCGGCCGCGCGGGCGGACAGAAGGTCGGTATCCGAGGTCGACAGCAGCAGAATCACGGTGTAGTCATTCACTTCCTGGGGAGCAACGCGTCCCCGGTCGGCGGGAGTCTGCCTTCTAACCGATGACGAGGTCTGACTGTGACAGTGGCGCGACCGTGCGGATTTTCACCGAGCTTCTCGTCAGCGGCATGGCAGTGGATTTCTCCATCACTCTACTGCAGGGGCTATTGCTAGAGTTCCAGCGACTGCTCCGCCGGCTGATCTGGGAAGTGGGACCAGAGGAAGTCGGTGGCATTAGTCAGTTCCGCGAGCATCGGAACGATATGGTTAATGCCCGTCTTCGGTAGCACCGGTGAAGTCGTGTTTTCGACGTACTCCAGGTCGGTGAAGCCGAGATTCAGCCAGGAATCGCGCAGCTTGCGAACCTGGTTGATGGGGATGATGTCATCATGCTCACCCGAGTAGAGGTACACCGGCGCATTTGGGACGAAGTTGCCGACGCGCTGGCGTGCGAGTTCCTTCTGTACCGGCTCGTAGCGCTTAATCATCTCGCTGAGTGACTCACCGCTAGTCGTGTACTGGTCAGTGGTTTCAAACGAGTGATGGAAACCCAAGCCACCCGCGCAGTAGTTGCCCACGTTGTCCAGCAGTTCTTTGCCTTCGGGGCTGATTTCTTCCTTGAGGACTCGGCGCAGCTCCGGATCCTTATCCAGGACAGAATTGATTGCCAGTGCAATCGCGGCGGTCAGCGTAGTGCCATCAATCTGGTCGAGGACGTTTGCGAGATCGGACGGCGGGCCGCCGGCGGCAGATGCGGCGACGTTGAGCTCTGGAGCGTAGACACCTGCACGCTCAGCGGCTGCAGCGGCTGCGGAGCCACCCTGGGAGTAGCCATAAATTCCCACGGGCGCATTTTTGTCCACGCCGAGCTCGTGTGAGGCAGACACGGCATCAAACAGTGACTGTGCCGAGGCGATGTTGTCGACGTAGTCCTGGTTACCCTGGGAATTGCGGTGGTGGTCGATCATCACCACAGTCGCGCCTCGCTTCAAGTTCGCGACCATCGGGATCGTCTCGTATGGAGCAATAATGTCCAACGGACCGAACTCAATCTTTAGGCCGGTCTGCGAGGATACCGAGGGGTCGCACTTTTCCGCGCCACCCTGCGTGCCCGGCGCGATTGCGACGACCGGACGCGGACCGCTGCCCTTCCACTCCGTCTTCGGCGTCACCACAAGGGCTGTGTCCACACTGGGATTTCCGAGGGAATCCGTGGAGTTGTAGTGAATACGCTTGGCATCCACATTCCACAGCTTGTCGTTCACCATCATCTCGGCATCCTCACTGCTGACCAGCATGCCGGCATTTGCCGTGCGCGACGGGGTCAGCGGCAGAGAATTCAGCGGAGAGGCTGCGGCCACGCGAGCCTGTTCCGGGGTCAGCTGCCTGCCTGCGCCCTCGCTACCAGACTCCTCATCGTCTTTCTCGATGCCGAGTAGCCTCTCCATATTCGGGTTCGGTACATGGCCGAAACCAGGCAGTTCGCGGTTTGCGCTTGACGACGACACCTTATCCGCCAGCCCACTATCCGATAGGCCCGGGATGTTTAGTGGCTGTGCGTTTGCAGGTGTAGCCAGGCCGATGGTCATAAGACCTGCTAGCGCTACCCCGATTCCCGTTCGGATTGTGCGACGGTTTCGTCGTGAAGCAGAGCGTGTCTGTGTCGAGGCACGGCCGGTGCCGACGGTGTCGTGTGCCTCGTGCGTGAGTGCTTCAGCGTCGTGATGTGGCATGAAATCTCCTGAATAACCCCAGATTGAAAACCCAATGAAAACTTCCCTTAATTCAGAGGAAGTTAGGTTATGAAAACAATAAGGTTTTAAAAAGGTAGATCGGTGGATTTTCAGTGAAGAATTTGTATGTTTTTGCGGAGGGGTATGAAAACTCCACTTCAGGATGGTTTCGTTGGGCTGGAAAGGGGCTGGATAATGTGCCCCTGTTTTCGGGGGCTCAGCTCTGTGTGTGTTTGCGTATTCTTGAGAGTATGACTGCATCTGATCAAGGAACCCGCACTCGTCAGGACGGTTGCCCCGGCAGCCGCAAGGTTCATATCGCAGCTGATGGCGCAATTGGTCGTCTGCGCTTCCCCGGAGGCTTTCTCCCCGCGCCGGGCTTCGCCGTACTCGCCGATTTGGCCGAGAATTTCGGCGACGGTGATATTCACTTCACCTCCCGCGGCAATGTTCAGATCCGTGGCATCACCAACACCGGCGCATTCGCCGATGCCGCGGAAGAAGAGAAGCTGGTTCCCTCCACCAGCCACGACCGCGTACGCAACGTTCTTCAGTCGCCGCTGTCCGGTCGCGTCGGCGGTAAAGCTGATGTGCGCGACCTGGTTCAAGAGTTCGACAAGGCCCTCATCGCGGAGCCGTCGCTGGCAACACTGCCAGGTCGCACACTCATGGCTTTCGACGATGGCCGCGGTGACGTGCTCGGTGAGCGCCCCGACTTCGGTGTTGTCGCCCACGATGAGAACACGTTCGAACTCATCATTGGTGGCGCGACCTCGGGGCTTGTCGTCTCGCGTGACGACGTCGTGGAGGCTCTCATCACCACAGCGAAGGTGTGGAATGACAGCCGTGGTTCAGCCTGGCGCATCGCCGAAGCCAATGCGGCCGAGCGTGTTGCTGATGCCGTAGTCGAGGAATTGGGCGCGCGAGTTCGTCGCCAGGAGCCGACTCCGGCTGAGAGCTTCGATGCCACCGCCGGGCTGTCCCGCCAGATCGGTTGGATTGACCAGCCGGATGGCCTGGTTAGCCTGGCCGCTGGCCTGCGCTTTGGTGTCCTCCCGGCGCGTCTGGCCCGAGCGATCTCGCACACTCAGGTGCCGGTGCATATCACTCCGTGGTACTCGCTGATCCTGCATGATTTGGAAGAGGAAGTTGCCGAACAGGTCGTCAAGGTATTGGCGCCCAATGGTCTGATCTTCGATCGGAAGTCCACCTGGCTGCGCGTCAGCGCCTGCACCGGACGCCCCGGCTGCAAAAAGTCTCTGGCTGACACCCGCGGCGATGCTTCTCACGCAATTGCCGATGGCCGACTGCCCGAGGGGCGCGTGCACTTCTCCGGTTGTGAGCGTCGCTGCGGCAAGCCCAAGGGCGGTTACTTCGACTATCTCGCCACCGGGGACGGAGAATACGAAGTCACTGCTGTGGACTAGGCTTTAAGCCTATGAAGCGCTTTGAGTACAACACCGACGGTGCGGATATTTACCGTAACTCGTTTGCCATCATTCGCGAAGAAAGCGATCTTTCCCGCTTCGATGCCGATGAGGAAACCGTCGCTGTCAGAATGATTCACGCAGCAGGTCAGACCGACCTGGCCAAGGACATCGTCTTTTCCACGGGAGCTGTGCGCGCAGCTCGCCAGGCTCTCGAGGAAGGCGCTCCTATCTTCACCGATGTCAACATGATCGCCTCGGGTATTACCCGCAAGCGCTTACCTGCTGACAACGAGGTCATCTGCCTGCTGCGTGATGAGCGCGTCCCCAAGCTGGCTCAAGAACTCGGCACCACGCGCACTGCTGCCGCCGTGGAGCTGTGGAAGCCACGCCTAGAGGGCGCGGTTGTCGCCATCGGCAACGCTCCCACCGCCCTCTTCCACCTGCTCAACCGCATTAATGAGGGCTCCTTCCCCATGCCCGCTGCCATTTTGGCCATGCCAGTGGGCTTCGTCGGTGCCGCGGAATCAAAGCAGGCCACTATCGACTCCGGTGCCGAAAACCCAGAGCTGAAGTACATCACCGTCACCGGCCGTCGCGGTGGCTCGGCTATCACCTGTGCTGCCCTCAATGCCATTGCGACCGCAAAGGAGATCATCTAAACCATGTCCGGCTCCTACAGTGCTCAGCCTGGTCATCTCTACGGCGTCGGACTCGGTCCCGGCGACGCAGGTCTCATTACACTCCGCGGTGCCGACATCATCCGCACAGCCGATGTCATCGCCTACCATGCAGGAACTCACGGACGTTCCACGGCGCGCTCAATCGCCGCCGAACTGATTGACGCGCGTGACGACGCTGCCGTGGAAGAGCAATTGCAATACCCGGTGACCACCGGGCGCCCAGTCGACTACCGCGAGCAGCTCGCCGGTTTCTATGCAGAGGCCACTGCTCGCCTGCACAAGCACTTGGCCGAGGGACGAAGTGTTGCAGTTCTTTCGCTCGGTGACCCGATGCTCTATAGCTCGTACCAGCATCTGCATCACGCCCTCAGCGAGGACTTTCCCACTGAGATTGTCCCTGGAGTGGCCAGCATTACTGCGGCGGCAGCAGAGATTGGTCAGCCGCTCGGCGAGGCTACCGAAATCGTCAGCGTTGTTCCCGCCACCGCTGATTCCGAGCGCATCGCTGCGGTTCTTGACGCCTCAGACTGTGTAGTCATTATGAAGCTGGGGAAAAACGTTGAGAAGGTTCGTACAGCGTTGCAGTCCGCAGGCATGCTCGAGCGCGCCTACGTTGTCGAGCGAGCAACCATGAATGAGCACACCAGCTACCCGCTGGCCGATGCAGACCCGGAGAAAGTTCCGTACTTCGCAGTAGCCGTCGTGCCTTCCGCTGTCTACGGAACTGAACGGAGTGTTTCTGGGGCGCCTGAGCCAGCTAATGATGCGGCGAGCGATACAGTCACCGATACGGCGACTGAGTCGGCTGCCCCAGCAGTTGGTGAAGTCGTCGTTGTCGGCCTAGGCCCGGGTGCGGAGCGCTGGACCACCCCAGAAGTCACCGAGGAACTGGCCCGAGCCACGGATCTGGTGGGCTACTCCACCTACATCAACCGGGTTCCTGAGCGCGCCGGGCAACGCCGCCACCTCTCAGACAACCGCGTAGAGGCAGAGCGAGCCACTATGGCGCTGGATATCGCCAAGCGTGGAGGTCGAGTTGCGGTGGTCAGTTCCGGTGACCCGGGGGTCTTCGCTATGGCGGCCGCAGTGCTGGAAGTCGCTGATGACGATATGTGGCGAGACATTCCAGTTCGAGTCGTGCCAGGCATGACTGCGGCTCAGGCTGTCGCAAGTCGAGTGGGCGCTCCCCTTGGCCATGACTTTGCGATGCTCAGTCTCTCCGACAGGTTGAAGCCCTGGGAGGTCGTCGTTAAGCGAGTGCGTGCCGTAGCCGGAGCAGACATGGCATTTGCTGTCTACAACCCGGCATCCAAGTCGCGGAGATGGCAGATTCGAGAGCTACGCGCATTGGCCATGGAGTACCGCGAACCGACAACGCCTGTGATTGTGGCACGGGCAGTTGGCTCGGAGCAGGAAAACGTTACCGTGACCACGTTGGCGGAGTTCGATCCGGATGTCGTCGATATGCGAACCATGGTGATTATCGGTTCGTCGTCGACCAAGGCGTATCGTGCCGGCAAGACCACTCGGGTCTACACCGCACGTCACTACGGTGAGGGCGGCACCAGCGGAACTGGCGAGTTGCTGCGTTAGCCGCTACGCCCGGCGGATGACGGCGTTGTACGCCTCATCCACCGTTGTGGCGACGGTGGCGATATCCGCGCCGGGCAGCTGCGGGCGCTGCACGATAACGACCGGCTTCTTTAGGTCGCGGGCTGCCTCAATCTTTGCGTAGGTAGCAGCACCACCGGAGTTTTTGGTCACCACGCAGTCCACGGCGTAATCCCGCATGAGCTTGCGCTCCGCTGCGACATCGTAAGGCCCACGGCTGAGAATAATCTTCCGATTCTTCGGCAGCGGCGGCGCGGGCTGTTCCACACAGCGAATGAGGTAACGGCCGTTGGAGTCACCGGCAAATGGAGCAAGCTGCTGACGGCCAATAGTGAGAAACGGGCTGTAGAAACGGTCGGCAACAACGTCCGCGGCCTCCTGCATAGAGGACACCTCAACCCAGTTGTCGCCTGGCTGCTTCTCCCACACAGGGCGATGCAGCGCCACGAGCGGAATACCGGTGGCTCGGGCAGCTTCAGCAGCAGATTCGCTGATCTGTTCTGCATACGGATGCGTGGCATCGATGATGACTTCAGTGGCATCGGAGATTAGCCATCGAGTCAGTCCTGCGGGACCGCCAAAACCGCCGATACGGACATTGCCGACGGGCAGCTTGGGGTTGGAAACGCGACCGGCCAGTGACGAGGTGACAAACCAGCCCTCGCCCACTAGGCGCTTGGCCAGGGCGCGGGCTTCAGCAGTTCCACCCAGTATTAGTGCACGCATGGGATGGTCCGTCCGTATTCATCGCGTGGGCGATCATCGCTGTAGAGGTAGCTATCCGGGAACGCCTCGGCGGTGAGCACTTTGCCGACAATGATGACAGCCGTACGAGTCACACCTGCATCCTTGACCTGCTGCGCAATATCAGCCAGCGTACCGCGGAGAATAACCTGTTCCGGACGGGATGCGAAAGCTACCACTGCCACCGGGCCGTGCTCACCATAATGCGGGGTGAGCTCCTCAACCACACGGTCAATATCGTGGGCGGCCAAGTGAATGCACAGGGTCGCGCCCGTGCGACCGAAGTTCTCCAAGGTTTCGCCCTCCGGCATCTTGGAAGCGCGCCCGGAGATACGAGTCAGCACCACTGACTGACCAACGGTTGGCACCGTGAGCTCGTGGCCCAGAGCGGCCGCCGCCGCGGAAAATGCCGGCACACCCGGAACGATTTCGTAGTCAATGCCGAGCTCGCTGAGACGACGAACCTGCTCTGCCAGCGCCGACCACACCGACGGGTCACCGGACTGCAGGCGTGCGACATCCTTGCCCGCCGCATGTGCCGCCTGAATGGTCTCGATGATGGTATCCAGCGGCATACGCGCGGTATTGATAATCTCTGCGCCCTCGGGGCAGTTTTCCAGCACCTCAGGCGGGACAATCGATCCCGCGTAAAGACACACTGGGCAGGAACGAATAAGCCGGTCCGCGCGCAGCGTCAGCAAATCCGCTGCCCCCGGGCCTGCACCGATGAAATACACAGTCATTGTGAGTTACAGAGTCCTCAATATTTTCTAGACAGAGATATTACGTCTATGGTAGCGCAGGCGCTACTGGCTTCTCCGCCACCCACTGCACCACCGGCAACGCAGGGCGCCACGCAGTGAAACTGCCGACTGCACCTGCGCGCTCCACGGAAAGCCGGGTGACATCCCCGCCATAGTCGCGACGCGCCTGCCACAGCAAAGCCTCCGACTCCAGCGTCACGGTGTTTGCGACGATGATGCCACCCGGGGCAAGGCGTTGCCAACAGGTTTCAATCATTCCGTCAGCAGTGAGACCTCCGCCGATGAAAATGGCATCTGGGCGAAGATTCGAGTCAGCCAAAACCCCCGGCGCTGCGCCGTGGTGGACGGTCACATTGCCAGACAGAGCCGCCACATTCTTAGCAATTCGCTCTGCACGAACAGCATCGCGCTCGAAAATTTCCGCACGTCCGCCGTGCCGAGCCCACTCAATGCCAATCGACCCCGTGCCACCGCCGACATCCCACAGCAGAGCTCCCGGCCGCGGATCCAATGCAGCGACCGTCATTTGGCGAATCGGCGCCTTCGTCAGCTGACCATCCGAATCAAAGTCACCGTCGCGCAGCCAGCCGCGCGCGCTTCCCGACGGCTCCACCGCCAGCACCGTGAGGTTGCCAGCTGGAACTGGTGGGTTCGCCACCGTGCCTGCGGCAACGGACTCCGGCAGCCCTGTAGCTTCCGTGCCGCCGAGATTGGTCAGCGCGGTGAGCTTGGTGTCTGGGCGGTCGGCTAAAACCGTAGCGACCTCTTTCACTGAGTCCGCGTTTCGGCACAGCACCAGGAAGGGCCGTAGTGAATCCGCTACCGGTACCACACGCGCGGCTCCAGGTAGCCCCGGCTCCCCTGTCACCAGCGAAATCACCGGAGTGTCATGCAAGGGCCAGCCGAGGTAGGCGCAGGCCAATGAGGCTGACGATGGCGCTGGAATAACCTCCACGGCGCCACGGCCGAGCTCCCGAACCAGGGACGCGCCGACACCGTGGAACATGGGGTCGCCACTGGCGAGGATGACATCGACTGCGGGGTCAATATCTGCCAGGGTGGCCTGCCAGTCCTTCCAGAAGCCACCTGGCCAAGGTGAGAGGTCGGCGTCCAGGTTGACGTCGGCAAGCAAATGGAGCTGACGGGGAGAGCCAATGATGCGGCGAGCCGACGACAACGCCTCGACAGCGCGGGCGGATAGACCAGGGTACCCGTCGCAGCCGATGCCGACGACGCGAAGCTTTGGGCTCATCGGGGCATCTTGCGCCAAATCCAGCGCGGAGTCAGATGTGTGGCGCGTGCGAGCAATGCCAATTTACGCGGCACCCAGACGTGGGGCTTCCGACCGTCGAAAGCAGTGACGGCGGCCTCCGCGACCTCGGCGGGGCGCGAGGACATCGGTGCCGGCTTCATGCCTTCGGTCATGCGGCCGATGACGAAGCCAGGCCGGACAATCGTCAGCTGAATATGGCTGCCGTGCAGGCGGTCCTGCATGCCCTGGAGGAAACCGTCGAGGCCGGCCTTCGCCGAACCGTAGACGTAGTTGGCGCGGCGCACGCGGGCACCTGCGATAGAGGAAAAGGCCATGATGCGGCCCGCGACCTTGTCGCGCACAGGCAGTTTGCCGGCGGCGATGTCGGACTCCATGCGCGCGACAATCTCTGTGAGAATCGATGCCTGAGCCGTGAAGTCGGTGTGAATGACCGCCGCCGCAGCCTCCCCGGAGTCTTCACACTTCTGCTGATCGCCGAGGATGCCGAACGCGACAATCACCGTATCGATGGGACCGTGCTGCCAGGCGTTCTCAACGAACTGGCGGTGTGCGGCGATGTCATCGGCATCAAAGTGGATGCGATGCACCGCGACAGCACCGGCGTCGATGAGGCGGCCGGCAATGCCGTCGAGTGCCTCAGTGCGGCGCGCGGCGAGCGTGAAGGTGTTGTGATTGGCCAGCCGCGCGGCAACTTCCCCGCCGATTTCGCTGGTGGCACCAAGAACGAGTACGTGTCCCATGCGCTAGAAAAACCTTTCCTCTAAACCTCGATTAGACGGTAATCAAATCGTGCGGACCGTTATTGACCGATTCGCCGCCGTCTTCGGTGACAATGATGATGTCCTCCAGCCGCATACCGAATTCGCCCGGCAGGTACACGCCCGGCTCCACCGAAAACGCCATGCCCGGCTCGAGTGCAAGCTCATTGCCAGCCATAATGAACGGCTCTTCATGGGTGGACAGGCCAATGCCATGACCAGTGCGGTGAATGAAGTACTCTCCGTAGCCCGCAGCGGTGAGGCTATTGCGCGCAATCGCATCAATCTCTGCAGCCGTCACACCCGGGCGAACCGCTGCTACAGCAGCTTCCTGAGCCTTCCGCAGGGCCGCCCACGCTGCGGTTTCCTTCTCCCCCGGCTTGCCGACGACATAGGTGCGCGTGCAATCGGAGTGGTAGCCGAGCGGCAAGGTGCCTCCGATATCGATGACCACCACGTCGCCGTCCTCGATGACGCGGTTGGAGAAATCGTGGTGCGGATTAGCACCATTTTCAGCCGAGCCGACAATGACGAAGTCAATGGCGACATGGCCTTCCTCCAGGATGGCTGCCGAAATCTCGTCGGCGACCTCGCGCTCGGTGCGACCTGCACGCAGCATGCCCGGAACGCGAGCGTGAACGCGGTCAATGGCGGCGCCGGCCTCGCGCAGCTGATCAATCTCAGCGGCGTCCTTGCGCATGAACAGTTCTTTCAGCAGTTCTCCGGCCAACACAGTCTTGGCTCCGGTGAGATCCTGAATGGGAATCAGGTGGTCAGCGGTCAACGACGCCCCAATTGCGAGAGTGCCCACGTGGCCGACTAGGTCGGCGACAATGCGGTGTGGATCCTGACCGTCCTCCCACAACACCACATCGGCGTTGAGGTCACCGATTGCACACAGCGGCAGGTCCCCCCGCTCCACAGCGGGCAATACCAGCGTGGTTGTGCCGGCTGCGGTGACTACCAGCGCGGTGAGACGCTCATGCGAAGTGACCGCAGAACCGATGAGATACTGCAGGTCAGCTCCGGTTCCAAAGACTGCAGCGTCTGCATCGCGGGTGCGGAGTAGTTCCGCGGTGCGATCCAGACGCTGCTGATAGATGTCAAAACTAAAGATACCGTTGCTCATAGTTGCCAACTGTACCCGTCGGCCTGTGCCCGTCGCCGGTTGAGTGGCCTCGGGGCGACGAGGCTTCGGCTGACCAACGTAACCGGCAACTAATTGTTCAGCGCCACTACGCCCCTGCGAATTGCCTGAATAGCCTCGGCGGACTTGTCGCGAATGTCCGTGGAGTAGCCCGTCTTCTTGATCTGCTGCAGCAGGTCAATGACCTGACGGCACCAGCGGACAAAGTCGCCCGGGGTCAGCTCCGCGCCACTCTCGGCGGCGGCTTGCAGGCAGTACCCCAGCGGTGCACCCGCAGTCCACTGATGAATTGCCGTAGCAAAAGCCATATCCGGCAAGTCCGTTACCGGCAGCCGGTAACGGCGCTCATCCTCCGACAGTTCCTCCCAGATGCGGTAGGTGTTCCCCAGCGCCTTGGCCAGCGGCTCGGTAGGCACCTCGTCACTGCCTTGACTGGCCTTGCGGTTTTCAAAGACCAAGCTCGACACCGCACCGGCCAGTTCCGCGGGGTCCAGGTCATCCCAAATACCGCGGCGCAGACACGTGGCCACCAGCAAATCCGAGCCGTTGTGAATCTGCGCCAGCCGAAGGCCTTCCTCGGTAATTGTCGGCTCCGCGCCCTCCGGCCATTCCACGTAGTCCATTTGTGTTAGCAACTGCAGCATGCGGTCGAATGTGCGCGCCAATGTATCCGAGGCGGAATCGACGCGCTTTTGCAGCTTGGCCACATGCGCCTCGGCCTGCCGCAGCGTATCGGCGTGACGAGCCATCGTCTCCACCGCAGGATCGCCATGTAGCGGATGCTCGCGCAGCTCCTGGCGCAACTTCCTCACCGCCGGCGAGTTGCCACCAGTGCGACGCTTCAGCCTCTTTGGTCCCTTTAGCCCCTTGCGGCCAATCTCTGCGCGCACAATTCCGAGCGCACGTCGCGGATGCCGGTCCGCATCCCGAGGCAGCTTAATCGCGCCGACCGTCTGCGGCGCCGCTGGGAAGATATGCGGCTCCACACGCCCCACGAACCCGCCGACACTGATGACACCGGGACGTGGATTCGACTTCGAATGGTCCTCTCGGTACACCACCGCCAACTGCACCTTCTTACCCTTCGGCAGCGGAATAACCTCGCCTCGACGGAGTCTGCGCAGCGCGGTCACTGTTTCTGTGTGGCGGTCTTCAATATTGCGACGCTTGGCGTTCTTCTCCTCCTGGGTCAGCTTCGCGCGCAAATCCAGGTATTCAAGCATCTGGGTTAGGCGCTCGTCGTCACGCGAACTGCCTTCCTCGCTTGACGACGACCCCTCAGCCTCCGCCCCTTCAGCGTGCGCATCGGCTCCCCTGCCGAGCAATTCCGCACGCAGGGCCGCGGCTTCCTGCTTGGCCTTGGACAGTTCGGCGGCGACTCCGACAATGTCGCCATCCGCCTGGAACTGGGCGAATGAGCGCTCCATGACGCGCTTCGAGCCTTCGTAGCCGAGCGTCTGCAGGAGGTTGACGCTCATGTTGTAGCTCGGCGCGAAGGTGGAAATCAGCGGATATGTGCGCGTAGATGCCAGCCCTGCGACAGCCTTCGGATCCATTGCCGGGGCCCACTGCACCACTGCGTTGCCGACAGTGTCGATACCGCGGCGGCCAGCGCGACCGGTCATCTGCGTGTACTGCCCCGGCGTGAGATCCACATGTGCTTCGCCGTTGAACTTGACCAGCTTCTCCAGCACGACCGTGCGGGCAGGCATGTTGATGCCCAGCGCAAGCGTCTCGGTGGCGAAGACAACCTTGACCAGGCCTTCGTTAAAGAGCTCTTCCACAATGTGCCGGAACGCAGGCAGCATGCCCGCATGGTGCGCCGCAAAACCACGGATGAGAATGCGGCGCCAGCGCAGGAAACCGAGAACCTGCAGATCTTCCTTCGGAATGTGTGCAACACCGTCATCGATAATCTTGGCGATGCGCTCCTGCTCATCCCGGTCAGTGAGCTCTGCGCGCGTAGCACCGACCTGCGCCAGCGCGCCTTCGCAGCCCGCGCGGGAGAAGATGAAAACAATCGCGGGCAGCATGTTCATGGAGCCGAGCATGCGGATAACATCGCCGCGCTTCGGCGGACGGAACTTGCGCTGCCCCTTATCGCCCCAGCTATACGAGCGTCCACCGCCCTTGTGCTTTTTGTACTGGTAGCGCTCCCTGGCCCCAGCGTCGCCGTAGCCGAACTCGGCACGACGGCACGCCTCCAACAGGTCCTGATTGACCTTGTCCGACTTCGCCTCGAAGAGTGGATAGAGCCGGTTTCCCACCAGCATGTGCTGATGCAGCGGAACCGGGCGCAGATCCGTGACAATAACGTCCGTGTGCCCGCGCACCGTGGAAAGCCAGCGACCGAACTCCTCGGAGTTGGACACCGTCGCCGACAAACCGATGACGGCCACGGACTGGTCGAGGTTCAAAATAACCTCTTCCCAGACAGCGCCGCGCTCGCGGTCTGCGAGGTAGTGAATCTCGTCCATCACCACATGCGTGAGTTTCTTCAGCGTCGGTGAGTTCGCGTAAATCATATTGCGCAGCACCTCGGTGGTCATCACCACGATGTCTGCGTCGCCGTTAATCGAAGTGTCTCCAGTGAGCAGGCCCACGCGGTCTTCGCCGTAGTCCTCGACTAGGTCGTGGTACTTCTGGTTGCTCAACGCCTTGATAGGTGTGGTGTAAAAGCACTTGCCACCGCGCTCAAGAGCTGCATAAATAGCGAATTCGCCAACAATGGTCTTGCCCGCACCGGTGGGTGCACAGACGACAACGCCCCGCCCTGCCTCAATTGATTGGCAGGCGCGGAGCTGAAAGTCGTCAAGATCGAAATCCTGTTGGCTGACGAAATCGCCGAGAAGAGTCATGCCTCTAGAGTGTCATAAACCGCGCTAGAGAACATCATCAAAGTCGCTCGTCGGACGATTTCGCAAGTCCTGCGTCGGCATCGGAGTCTCCGGAATCATGCCGTGTGGCCGTGGCGGACGCGAATTGCGAGTAGGACGCATCTGGGATGCCCGCGTCGGCGTCGGAGCGTTCACTGGCGTCGGGCCAGAGACCGGGGAGGTCGTCGGGGCCGCTGATGCCGTCGGCATGCCGCCCGGCTGAATCGACGTCGGCACACTTACTGAAGTCGGGGCGTCGATGCCGCCCACGTCACCGATACCGCCGGCGGAGCCAATCGGACCGGAAGCCGTAATCGGTCCGGAGCCTTGCTCGTCATCGACGTCCAACCAATCAGGTCGCTCATTTGCTTTACGACGGTCATGGAGACGACAAATCTGGATTGCGATTTCCACCAGCAACGTCAGTGCCGTTGCCATTGCGACCATGGATATTGGTTCCTGCCCCGGAGTCATGAAGGCCGCAAAGATGAACAGCGACATAATGATGATGCTGCGCTTGTCCTTGATGCTCTCGTAGGTAACGACACCGGCCATGTTCAACATGACCAGGAAAAGCGGAACCTCAAAGCTCACGCCAAAGCAGACGATGAGCGCCAAGAGGAAACCGAAGTATTGCGAACCGGTGAGTGCAGAAATTTGCGTCTCTTCACCAATCTGGAGCAAGAACTCCAGACCGATGGCGACAACGTAGTAGGCCAGGACGGAACCCATGACAAACAGCAGCGCGGCGGCAGTCACAACTCTGCGCGTGGTGCGGCGTTCCTTCCGAACCAAACCGGGAGTGATGTAGGCCCAAATCTGGTAGAGCCACCATGGCGACGACATCACCAGACCGGCCAGCGCACCGACCTTCAGACGCAGCATGAACATTTCAAACGGGCTGGTCGCCAGCAGACGACACTCCGCACCTTCGCCGCCGCCGAGACGCATCTCGGGTGGAAGCTGACAGTACGGATCCTTGAGCAACTCACCCAGGGACTTAAAGTGCACAGGGCCAACATTGACCGAGGTAAACGGTATGCGGAACTGGCCAATGGTAAAGGCGGTCTGATACCAGATAAAGCCCACAACAGTGCCAACGGCAATACCAGCGAGGGCGAGAACGAGGCGACGTCGGAGCTCTTGAATGTGCTCGACAATAGTCATCACGCCCTCGGGATTGCGCTTACGCTGGCGCTTCCGAGGACGTGATGTGGATGTAGCTGAAGTCACGCTTCAACCGGCCTTCTACTACTGCTGCGGCTGGCCAGGGTTGTTCTGGCCAGGCTGCGGCTGGTACTGCTGCTGCGGCTGAGCCTGCGGTGCCGGCTGCTGGTACTGCTGCTGCGGCTGGTACGGCTGCTGTGGCTGGGCCTGCGGAGCCTGCTGAATTGCAGCCTGCTCCTGCTGCTCGTCATCGTTGCGCATTTCCTTGACTTCGGACTTGAAGATACGCATGGAGCGGCCGAGCGAACGTGCGGCATCCGGCAACTTCTTTGCACCAAAGAGCAAGACAAGAACGACCAGGATAATGATGATTTCCCAGGGACCTAGGTTCGGCATCCGCTTAGAGACCTTTCAAATGAATACAAATACAAGTGGCAAGTTGCCACATCGTGCGCGATTAAAGCTTTGATTTAAGCCTTGTCGTTTCGACCATACTCTGCCAAAGCTTCGCGGGCTCGCGCAACAACGGCGTTTTTCAATTTTAAGGGCTCAGCGACCGTTACGCTCGGTGAACGGCGGAGCACAAAGGAGACTGTTGCGGCCAAGTCGGACATCGGCACGTCAGCGACAGATTCCGACTGCCCTAAGCCTTGGTCAGAGACCAGTTCGGTATCCTCTTCTTCTCCCTCATCTTCGGTAAAGAAGACCGGTTCATAGTCTGCGATCCAGGTGGCGTCGGCGTCGATAAGCACACTTGCCCATTCGGACGTTCCCGTTTCCGTACCAAAGGCGTGGGGATCACGGATATCGACAGGCTCGGGGCGGTGGAAACCGGCGGGAGTGTCGAGGACCTCGGCGGCCTCCAGGCGGTCGACGCGGAAGCTCTTCTGGCGACGGTCTTCCTGCGCACGGTCCACAGCGCGGAGGTACGTCGTGGATTCAACTGTATAAACGTTGACACAGTCAAGCTCACGGACTGTAATCTGCCCTGAGGCATTCCGGTAGCGCACCTTCAACACCTTGCGCTGATGCAGCGCGGAATAAATCTGCTCAGAAAAGGAAAAGGCCTTGCCATTTTCCGCAGCGGTCGAGTCAATGATGGGGACGTTTGTTCCCAGAGCACTGCGTAGTTTTGTCGCGGCCGTCTGCGCGGCTTCGGAGGAAGTGGTGGCTGCGGAGTCCTCGATGGTTTCCAGGATGAGCAGCAAGGTCGCGGTTTCTTCGGCTGTGAGCGCGCGTGGCTGGCTGAGCACCGTTGCCTGAGGGCGAATACGGACATCAAAGCTGTTGCGGTAATCAACTTCAAAAGCCCGCACTCCGAGGAGTCCCGGCTGGTCGATGTCGGCAATCTGCTCCACGATTGCCCGAATTCGGGCAAAAGGTATGGCCAGCTCGGTAGCGGCCTCTGTCATTGAACGGTGCTGCGAAAAGTACGGTACGACCGCCAACAACTCGTCGACACTGACATTCGCGTCAAGTTCCCGGGCTGCATGCACTGTCATTAGTTGCCCTCCAAAGCGTTCTTCGCACCATTCGATCCGCCATGGCGAGCGAGTACCTGCTCCAACCGAGCAATAATCTCCGACCGTGCCTCTTCAGGTGATTCCACAATCAAATCCGGTGCGTAACTCAAACCTGTGGACACAATCTCACTCACAGGTGCCGCTGGCAGCTCGTAGCGCCCATCCCCCAACGCGGTCGCTTTCATCACCACATCAGCGCAGGTATTCGGAGCGATACGAACAACCGCCTGATAGGTCTTGCCACCGCGGTGCAACATGTTTTCCGCAATCTGTTGCAAGTCACCATCGGGCATTGGCTGGGTCGCCGACGTCCCTGTATCCGACACATCGCGGATACGGCTGAGCCGGAACATACGCGCCGCCTCACGCTGCGGATCAAAGCCCAACACATAAAAGCGCCCGCGCAGGTTAATCAGACCCCACGGCTCCAGCATGCGCAGTTCATCATCCACGCCGTACTGGCGGGAGTACCACATCTCCACTGTCCGGCGCGGCGAGGTCATTGCAGTCAGCAGTGTGCTGAAATCCACTCGACTCATATCCACCGCATCGGCCACCACCACCGACTCATCCGGCTTCGCAATGGCGCTGCGCTGCGCAAACGATGCGAGCTTCCGCCACGCCGCCACAGCCGTCGAGCTCAGCTCCTCCGAACCAAACGCCGCATTCGCCGCCTGGAAAACCACCGAAGCCTCCGCTTCAGTGAACTCGGGGTCGTGCTGGGGCCACCGTAGTCTGTTCAGGCGCAGACGTTTGACCTTATCGCCCGCGCTTGACGACGAAACCTCCACCGGGACCCCGGCTGCCAGGAGTGCCGCGGTGTCCGCACGTAAATAACGAGCCCGGGAATCCTCGGAAACACGGGAGTAACCCTCGACATGTTTGGAGATCCACGACTCGCTGACCCACCCGGTGTCGTCGGCAAGCGCCAACAGCAGCTGAACCTGACGTTGGTTCTCACTGATCGCAGCGGATCCGGGGTTTTCCGATACCGGTGAGACAGACACGACTGTGGGGCTCCTTTTCCTGGGGCAGTTTCCGGGGACGGAACTAGTTATTCGAATCCGTATCCGAGGTCTTCTTCGCGGCCGTCAGAATCTCGATCATCTCATTGACCTCATCGTTTTCCGTGGCAAAGGGGTCGCCGAGCATAGTGGAGATGGGATCGTCGCCGGAGATCTTCAGGTGTGTCCAGTCCACTACGGTCTTCAAACTGGAGTCTTCGGCTGCAACGAGGAAATCACCGCGCAGCTTCGCACGAGTAGTTGGCGGTGCGATGCGGACTGCCTCAGCGACCTGCTCATCGGTAATCCACCGCGAGGCAATACCACGGGCTTCCAGCGCGCGGAAGATGCCTCGGCCGGGACGGATGTCGTGGTAGGCCAAGTCGATCTGATGAAGCTTGGGGTCCTCCAGCGTTAGACCGCGGTCCAGGTAGCGCTTCATGAGCGAGTACTTAATGGCCCAGTCAATGTCGTGCTCAATGAGAGACCAGTCACCGGTTTCCACGGCATCGAGCGCGCGACCCCACAGCTCGACAATGCGGCTCATTTCTTCGTTGGACGTGCCGGCACCGGCAATGCCCTTGTCCTCGTTGACCATGTTTTCTTCGCGGACCTTCAGCCACTCCGTCGCAGCGTCCAGGAACTCGCGCTGAATCTGCAGCGCGGTGGCAGTTTCGCCACTTCGCAGTGGAATCTCGGCCTTGCCAGTCATATCGCGGCTCACCGCACGGATGGACTTGATTTCGTTGGCGACTTCGAAGTCCGGCAACTTCACGCCGGCTTCAATCATCTCCAGTACCAGCTGAGTGGAGCCAATTTTGAGCGCAGTCGTCGTCTCACTCATGTTGGAGTCGCCCACGATGACGTGCAAGCGGCGGAATCGGTTGGAGTCCGCGTGTGGCTCATCGCGAGTGTTAATAATCGGCCGGGAGCGCGTCGTTGCACTGGAGACGCCCTCCCACACATGATCCGCGCGCTGCGAGAAGCAGTACTGAATCGGATCGTTGTGATACGGCGAGGTTGGGTACGGCAGGAAAATCTTCCCCGCCCCACAGATGAGCTGTCGCGTAACCAAGAAAGGTAGCAGCAGCTTGGACAGGGACTTCAGTCCCAGTTCACGTCCAACCAGGTAGTTTTCGTGACAACCGTAGGAGTTACCGACGGTATCAACGTTGTTCTTCAGCAGGTAGACCTTGCCACCGATGCCCTCGTCGGCAAGCTCTGCTTCAGCCTTTTCAGCGAGTTCATTCAAGATGACCTCGCCCGAGCGGTCGTACGCTACCAGCTGCGAGACCGAATCGCACTCAGCGGTGGCGTACTCCGGGTGGCTTCCGACATCGAGGTACATACGACCAGCATTGGGGGTGAAAATGTTGGTTGCCCCGTACTTAGCGATCACCGGGCGGAACATGTAGCGGGCAATCTCATCCGGCCCCAGGCGGCGCGAGCCATCCAGCGTCAGAGTGATGCCGAACTCGGTCTCGATACCGGTGATGCGTCGGGTCAACGCCTGCGCCGGTACCGGTGTCGGCGTTGCTTCCGGTTCCTGCTGCCCTACCTGCTGGTCAGTCACTTTTTACTGTCCACCCTTCTGGACATACGAGCGCACGAACTCCTCGGCGTTGTTCTCCAGCAGACCATCAATTTCATCCAGCAGGTCGTCAGCAGCTGCAACGTGCTCCTGAGCCTGACCGCCGCCAGCGACCTCGCCGAACTCTTCCTCGTCGCCTCCGCCGGAACCGCCACCGAAAACCTGAGTGTTACCAGCCATGATATTGCTCCTTAAAAATGAACTTTTGAGTATTACTGCTCTATTACTGCACTATGTGTGCCTATTGTTCGCGGATAGCCCCGAGAGTACGCAGATGCTCAACCACCTTGGCCACTGTCTCCGCAGACTCCAACACGTCACCGCATTCTGCGGCAGTGAAACGGTCAACTTCATCCAGCGTAATGTAGGCCAGCGTAATTCCAGGCGACTCCACGTCACGAGTGCTCCGATACACCCCCGCGGTGTCCACCACCAAGCTGGTCCAACTGCCCGCGACGACATCCTTGCCAAAGCGGCGCAGAATGCCACCGCGTACATACGCACGCGTAGACTCCGGTGCGTATTCAACCGCACGGTCGACTTCTTCCTCGGTCACGAGTGTGCGCATCGAACCGCGGCGCACCAGCGCATGGTACAGCCCACGAGCAGGGTCAATATCCGAGTACTGAATATCAATCAACGCCAACTTCGGGTGGTCCCAGCCCGCGCCTAGGCGGGTACGCAGGCCCTCCATGAGGTTGTACTTCGCCACCCAATCCAGCAGGTGGGCTGCCTTGCGGGGGTCGTCGGAAAGCACGTCGAGCACTTCACGCCAGAGCTTGACGACGTCGCCCTGCTGGTCGTAGCTCTCCACGCGACGCAGGTACTCGTACTGCATTTCCACTGCGGACATCCAAGTGACATGGTCTGCCAGCTGCAGCTTCTCGGTGCAGGTCAGGTCTCGGGAGACCTTATGGACGGCCTCGACGGGGTTGCGGAGTTGCAAATCGTCGAAACGCACGCCGTCCTCGATGGCGTCGATGACCAAACCTGTGGTGCCCAGCTTGAGGAAGGTGGCGACCTCACTCATGTTGGCATCCCCGATGATGACGTGCAGGCGGCGGAAGCGATTGGAGTCGGCGTGTGGTTCATCGCGGGTGTTGATGATGCCGCGGTTCAAAGTGGTCTCCAGCGAGACCTCAGTCTCGATGTAGTCCGCGCGCTGCGAAATCTGGAAACCCGACTCCTGCCCCGTTTGCCCCAGACCTACGCGACCAGCGCCCGTGAACACCTGGCGAGTGACGAAAAACGGCGTCAGACCGGCGACAATGTCATCGAACTCAGTTTCTCGGGAGAAAAGGTAGTTCTCGTGGGCGCCATACGAGGCGCCCTTGCCATCGACGTTGTTGCGGTAGAGCTTCAGCGTCGGACCTGGATTGCCCTCGGCATCGGTGGCTTCGGCGGCAAGCTGAGCTGCGCGCAGCATAATCTTGTCACCTGCGCGGTCAGCGATAACCACCTCGCGGGCAGTTGCCGTTTCCGGTGAGGAGTACTCCGGGTGCGCGTGATCGACGTAGAAGCGAGCACCATTTTGCACCAGCAGGTTTGCAGCGCCGACGGCATTCGGGTCAACAATCGGTGGCTGGTGGTAACGGCGCAGGTCGAAACCACGGCTGTCGCGCAGTGGCGACTCTGGTGCGTAGTCCCAGCGGATGCGCCCCGACAGGCCCTCCTCCTGCTCGTGCGCGAAAGCGAGCACGGCCTGCGTGGAGGTGAGAATCGGGCTGACATCCGGGTTGTCCGGGCTGGAAATGCCGTACTCAATCTCCGTGCCGAAGAAGCGGTTCGGCTGTGCAGAACTGGCGGCGGAATTAGCCATGACGAATCACCTCGACAGAGGCAACGCGCGCCGCTGGACGACCGGAGATGCGAGCCCACTCATCCGGGTTCGAGGTGTTTGGCAGGTCCTCGTTCTGCGCGAACTCCTCCGCCACTGCAGACAGCAGGTGATCCAAGCTAATACCAGCCTCGCCGCCAGCGATAACCGACTTGATGGCGGACTTCTTCGCACGGTCGACGATGTTGGAAATCATCGCGCCGGAGTTGAAATCGCGGTAGTACATAACTTCGCTGGTGCCATCGGCATAGCGAATCCGCACGTACTCGTTTTCTTCCGTCTTGGCGTACATCCGCTCAACAACCTGGTCAATGAGGTGTGCGACATTCTGCTCCACCCCACCGCGCGCTTCCACCTCGGCTGCGTTATACGGCAGCTCAGGGGTTAAATACTTGCGGAAGATATCCTTCGCCGCAGCCTCATTCGGGCGCTCAATGCGGATCTTCACATCCAGGCGTCCCGGGCGCAGAATTGCCGGGTCAATCATCTCCTCGCGGTTGGTGGCACCAATCACGATGACGTTTTCCAGCCCCTCCACACCGTCAAGTTCACTGAGCAGCTGCGGGACCACTGTGTTTTCCATATCCGAGGAGATGCCCGAACCACGAGTGCGGAAAATCGAGTCCATCTCATCGAAGAAGACAATAACCGGCTTGCCATCCTCGGCAATGTCGCGAGCGCGGTCAAAAATCAGGCGAATCTGACGCTCCGTCTCACCCACGAACTTGTTCAGCAGCTCCGGGCCCTTGACATTTAAGAAGTACGACTGCGCCCGCTGCGCCTCCGCCTCGGTCTTACCCCGGGATAGCGCAATCTTGTGCGCCAACGAATTAGCCACAGCCTTGGCGATCAGCGTCTTACCATTGCCGGGAGGGCCGTAGAGCAGCACACCCTTCGGTGGACGCAGGTTGTACTGCTCAAACAGTTCTGGCTGCAGGAACGGCATCTCCACGGCGTCGTGAATCTGCTCAATCTGGCTATCCAGACCACCGATATCCGTGTAGGTGACATCCGGTACCTCTTCCAGCACCAGGTTTTCCACCTCGGATTTCGGAATGACCTCAAACGCATAGCCCGACTTGCGGTCAATCATCACCGAGTCCCCCGGCTTCGGCGACAGATCCCCCGCCAGAGACACCACGAATTCCTCACCGTGAGTATCCGAGGCCAAAATGCGTTCCCGATCCGGCAGCACCTCACGAACATTGGCGATGTCGCCGCTTTCCGGATAACCGCAGTCCTCCACGATTATCGAGCCCTCATTCAGGCGCACCTGCGCGCCCGGACGAAGCGCCCGCTCATTAATCTCCGGCTGCACCCGCAGGCGCATCCGTCGATTTCCGGTAAAAACCTCTGCGGTGCCTTTCTCTGGCCCCGGCTTAAGGAAAATACCGTACGTGCTAGGCGGCTCCAGCATGTCCTCCATGTCTTGGCGCAGTAGCTCTAGCTTGTTACGGGAGTCCCGCAACAGCTCAACCAGGCGATTATTTCGAATGCCGAGGTTGTAGTTCTTCTGCTCAAGATCACGGATTTTGTCAGACGGCGTTGTCATGTATCCCAGATTACCCATAGGGCCAGATGCCGTTGTTGCTTGGTCGATTTAGACCGTGTGTCGCATCACGCTTTACGACGGCTACACCTCCCAGCGCGAAGCGGCGGGTCTAGAGCTTCTTTTGATTTCGTCGCTGTGGGCGCGGAGGCACCGTGCCGTCGGCAAGCCTGCGTGCCCACACCAGGAATGCGGTATGTGCCTGCATACGGTGCGCCGGGCGGACGGAGAGATCCTGAACATTCCAGTCGCGGACCAGGGATTCCCAGGCGCGTGGTTCGGTGAAGCACTTCTGCGCGCGGATGCCCTCCATGACTTTCATTAGCTGCGGAACAGTGGCGACATAGACCATGAGCACGCCGCCAGGCTGAAGCACCTTCGAAACGGTGTCCAGGCATTCCCATGGAGCGAGCATGTCCAGAATGACTCGGTCGACCGGGCCGCCGAGCGACTCGACGGAGGCCTCGTTGAGATCGCCCAGGCGCAAGTCCCAGTTGTCGGGCTTGTGACCCATGAAGTCGACAACGTTGCGTTCCGCGTGCTCGATGTGGTCCTCGCGGACCTCGTAGGAAATAAGCTGCCCGTCAGCGCCGATGGCGCGGAGCAGGTTGAGGCTGAGCGCGCCGGAGCCAGCGCCGGCCTCCAACACGCGCGCACCTGGGAAGATGTCGCCCTCGACGATGATCTGTGCAGCATCCTTCGGGTAAATCACCGCAGCACCGCGCGGCATGGACAGGACGTAATCGACCAGCAAGTGACGCATGGCCAGGTAGACGGTGCCTTCGCCGGAGGTGACGGTGGTGCCTTCCTTGGCGCCGATGAGGTCGTCGTGGAGGATGGTGCCGCGATGGGTGAAGAACTTGCCACCCTCCTCGAGGATGACGGTGAAGTGGCGATTCTTCGAGTCAGTCAGCTGGACTCGGTCGCCGACCTGGAATGGTCCGCTCAATGCCATAGGTGTGTGGGCTCCTTTTGGGGTTTGGTTGGGTCGGGTTGGGTCTGGTTCGGTTTGGTTGGGTCGGGTTGTGTCGGGTGCAGCCAAATCCGGGCGGTACTCTAACCTGGCTAGTATGCCCGACAATGCCCAAAGTTCTAAGTCAGCTGTTCAGCCTTCCCGCCGCTCTAAGTTGGCGCTGTCGCCGTCGAGAGCTAATGACTACCGCCAGTGCCCGCTGAAGTACCGGTTCCGTGCGATTGACAAGATTCCGGAGCCGTCGACTGTCGCGCAGGTCAAGGGCACGTTGGTACATGCTGTGCTCGAACAGATGCATGCCTGGCCCCGTGAAGAACGCACTTACCCCGCAGCGGTGAAGCGTTTGAAGCCGACCTGGGAGGACATGCGTGCAAAGGACGAGGAACTGATTGAGCTAGTTCCGGAGGATGATTACTACGACTTCCTGGTCGAATGCCGCGGACTGCTCAAGGGTTATTTCATGATGGAAAACCCCATGGGCTTCGATGCGGCCGAGATGGAAAAGTTCGTTCAGCTGGTTATCGATCCGGATGCAGATCAGACTGTGCCGTTGTCGGTGCCACTTCGTGGTTTTATCGACCGCGTCGATATTGCCCCGACCGGTGAGGTCCGGATTGTCGACTACAAGACGGGCAAGAAGCCCTCTCCTCGCTTCCAGGATGAGGCACTCTTCCAGATGCGGTTTTACGCACTGGTGTGGTGGCGGCTCACCGGTCGTATCCCGGAACAGCTGCGGTTGATGTACCTGAAGGTCGCCGATGACCTGGTGCTGAGTCCCAACGCGACAGAATTAGAGGCCTTCCAAGCGGAGATTGCTGACTTGTGGTCGGCGATCGTGCGCGACGGTGAAAACGGTGACTTTGTACCGAAGAAGTCCAAGCTCTGCGGGTGGTGTTCTTTCCAGGAGATGTGCCCTGCCTATGGCGGGGTCACACCGGAGTACCCCGGTTGGCCGGGTGCTGTCGGTGATGGCGGCACTGAGTAAAAACTGCGGATGGCGGTGGCTCTCGCGGCGATGTTAGCTTTCGCGGGGTGCCGCCGTCGGCGGTAACGGTGCCAGTAAAAGTTACTGACTAGGTTTATGACAGGTGAATGGAATTCACAGCTTCGATTTTGTCATAAACCTAGTCAGTTTCTCTATGCGGTGTTCTAGGTAGCCCCCCCCCACTACAGCAGTGCGCTGCCGAAGGCGAAACCGAACGCGACGGACAGGGCAATACATAAAGTGCCTGGGATGATGAACGAGTGGTTAAACACGTATTTGCCAATTCGGGTTGTGCCAGTGTCGTCCATCTCCACCGCGGCAAGGAGCGTCGGGTAAGTAGGCAGTACGAATAGCGCGGAAGTCGCTGCGAAGGAAGCAATCGCAGTGATGGGAGAAACTCCCACCGCGAGTGCAGCGGGCATGATGGCCTTTGCCGTGGCCGCCTGCGAGTACAGCAATGCGGCCGCGAAGAAGAGCACGATTGCCAGCATCCACGGCATTGTGGTCAGTAGGCTGCCGGACGCGGCCTTAATGTCGTCGATGTAGTGGTTGATAATTGTGGTTCCCAGCCACGCCACACCGAGAACGCAGACGCTGGCGGACATGCCCGATTTGAACACCGGTGTGTTCAAAATGGTTGCCGCGTCCAACTTGCAGGCCAGCACGATAACGGTGGCAGCGGTCAACATGATTGACATGATCGCCTCGTTTCGTGGGAGCGTGGGGTCAGCGATGAGGCCGACCTGTTCAGTGCTGATGGTCGCGTAGACCATCACCGCGAGAATCGAGAGTAGGAAAATCGCCACGGACCACTTGGCCGACTTGGTTGGCACGTATTCGCTCATCTGGCCACGTGGCTTGGAGACTAACCCCTTTTCCAAGCGGCTTTGATACTCCGGATCGTCGTCAAGCTCTTTGCCTAGGTGATTCGTGACAAAGGCGGTCGGAAGGATGGCGAGGAACGTCGAAGGAATGATAATCGCCAGGAGTGTGAGATAACCAACGCCGCGGGGTTCCATGAGCGAAGCCATCAGCACCACAGCCGCTGAAATGGGTGATGCCGTAATCGCCAACTGAGATGCGATGACCGCCACGGACAGCGGGCGGGACGGGCGAACGCCTCCCTCCTTGGATACTTCGGCGATAACTGGGAGGGTGGAAAATGCGGTGTGGCCGGTGCCGGCGAGCAGTGTCATCAGGTAGGTGACAACCGGGGCCCAGTAGGTGATGTGTCGCGGATTCTTGCGCAGCAACCGTTCGGCAATGTGGACGAGATAGTCCATGCCTCCGGCCTTCTGCATAGCGGCAATTGCCGCGATTACCGACATAATGATGCCGATGACATCGAACGGAATGTCGTCTTTGGTGACCGGAACCCCGGTGATGCCCAGCGCCAAAACGCCCAGCCCACCGGCGAACCCGATAGCAATTGAACCAAGACGCGCGCCAAGGAGGATCGCTGCTAGAACGATAGAGATTTGGACGGCAACTAACATGTGTATCTCCGAAAAGTCACTCGTTAGACTTGTTGCCGCTTAGGACAAATCGTCGAGGCGAGACTCCCCTGCCACGTAGCGCTTCCCCCGGTATTCCGGGTGCATGAGGTTCTCGGTGCTCAGGACCTGGTTGAGCTCCTTCTCGTCCATCAGCCCGCGTTCGAGGACAATGTCCCGGACGGAGCGGCCAGTGCGAGCGGCTTCCTTGCCAATCATATCGCCCTCGTGGTGGCCAATGACCGGATTCAGGTAGGTCACGATACCGATGGAGTTTTCCACATAGCCGCGGCAAACTTCCGGGTTAGCGGTGATGCCGGTAATGCACTTGTCGCGCAGAGTGTCGGTAGCACTGCGCAGCAGTTCAATCGACTCGAAGAGGCATGCGCCGATGACAGGCTCCATCACGTTTAGCTGCAACTGGCCAGCCTCGGCTGCCCAGGTCAGGGTCACGTCGTTGCCGAAGACCTTGAAGCAGGCCTGGTTCGCGACCTCTGGGATTACCGGGTTAACCTTTGCCGGCATAATCGAAGACCCAGCGGCGCGCTCCGGAAGGTTGATTTCATTCAGTCCGGCTCGTGGACCCGATGCCAGCAGGCGCAGGTCGTTGCACATCTTGGAAATCTTCATGGCCGCGCGCTTCAGGGATGCATGCACGCTGACGTAGGCGCCGGTATCGCTGGTGGCTTCGATTAGGTCCTTCGCAGAGGTCACCTTAAAGCCACTGACCTCACGCAGCGCCTGGGTCACGGCCTCGCGGTAGCCTGCCGGCGCATTTACACCGGTACCGATAGCGGTTGCTCCCAGGTTGATTTGCAGCAGGCGTGCCGACGCAGTTGCGATGGACTCCTGCTCTTCCTCAAGGTTGTGGGCAAATGCGTGGAAAGCCTGTCCCAGGGTCATGGGAACGGCATCCTGCAGCTGCGTGCGCCCCATTGTGATGATGTCGTTGAATTCATCACCCTTGGCGTGTAGAGCCTCAACCAGGGAGTCGAAGTGCTTCTGCAGGCTCAGCAGCGACATGTGGATGGCAAGACGGAAACCTGTTGGGTAGGCATCGTTGGTTGACTGGCACTGGTTGACATCATCGTTGGGGTGAATGACGTCGTATCGGCCCTTTTCCAGGCCGAGCAGTTCTAGAGCGAGGTTAGCGATGACCTCGTTGGTGTTCATGTTGAGACTGGTGCCAGCTCCACCCTGGAAGACATCGATTGGAAACTGATCCATGCAGCGTCCCTTTTCCAGGATTTCATCACATGCGGCGACGATGATGTCTGCAACATCGCTGGGCAGCGTGTGGACGCGCTGGTTGGCAATGGCCGTGGCCTTCTTTACCATCACCATGCCACGAATGAATTCGGGCACGTCGTTGATGGTCTTGGCTGAGATTTGGTAGTTGTCGATTGCGCGCAGGGTGTGGATGCCGTAGTAAGCCTCTGCCGGAACCTCCATAGAGCCAAGCAGGTCGACCTCGGTACGTGTTGCGGACATGTGGAAGCAATCCCTTCTCGTAGGCGCAGTCTTATGAACCACAATTCGTGGCGCTGCGGTTACACCGTCAAAACTACAGCGCTGGCGCAACTGCCGCTTTTCCGGCATAAGGGGACTATGTCAGTACGGCTAACGCCGTGCGCATGCTCAGTGCCAAGCCTACTACTTACGTCGACGTAGGTGGGAGTGAAAATGCATTGGTCAGTTCCCCGCTCGAGATGGGGATCCATCTCGAAATGGGCCCCTACTTGAGACGGCACGCCCCCTCACCCCTCGAGCAGGTCACGTCTCCACTAAATACGCGCGATACGGATATTCGAAGCCAAGATCGCCTCGGCACCAATCTTTGCCAGTGCGTCCATGAGCGGGTTGGCCTCTGCCTTCGGAACTAGCGCGCGAACTGCTACCCAATCCTCGTTAGCCAGCGGCGACACGGTCGGGCCGGACAGCCCCGGGGTGAGCTTGGATGCCTCTTCCAGCGCGGACGCACGGATGTTGTAGTCAATCATCAAGTACGTCTTGGCATGCAGAATGCCGGTCATGCGACGTAGGAACACCTGCTGCTCCTCGGTGACCTCTACGCCCTTGCGTCCGACAACAACTGCCTCAGAGCTGACCAAAACATCGCCGAATGGCTTCAATCCCTGCTTGCGCAGGGTACGACCGGTGGAGACAACATCGGCGATTACGTCGGCAACTCCCAAGCGGATGGAAATCTCCACTGCACCATCAAGGCGAATGACGGTGGCGTTAATGCCACGAGCCTTCAGATCCTCGCGCACCAGGTTCGGGTACGAGGTGGCAATGCGCTTGCCCTCCAGAGCTTCTACGGTCCACTCCTCATCGGCCGGAGCGGCGTAGCGGAAGGTCGAGGCGCCGAAGCCCAGATTCAGAACCTCATCGACCGGAGCCAGCGAGTCAGCGGCCAGGTCGCGGCCGGTGATGCCCAAATCCAGATGGCCGTTGCCAACGTAGATGGGAATATCCTTCGGGCGGAGGAAGAAAAACTCAATGTCGTTGGCTTCGTCGTGGATGGTCAGGCTCTTGGAGTCGCCTCGACCCGGGTAGCCAGCTTCCTTCAGGATTTCGACTGCCGCCTCGGACAGCGATCCCTTGTTGGGCACGGCAATACGCAGCATGGTGTTGATTTCTCCTACAGGTACTTGTAAACATCCTCGGGGCTCAGCCCGCGACCGACCATGACCACCTGCAGCCAGTACAACAGCTGCGAAATCTCCTCTGCGAGGGCTTCGTCAGATTCGTGCTCAGCTGCAAGCCAGACCTCACCGGCCTCTTCGACAATTTTCTTGCCCTGGAAATGCACACCAGCGTCCAGCGCCTTGACTGTGCCCGATCCCTCGGGGCGCGACTGTGCTTTTTCCTTCAGCTCTGCAAACAGGTCATCAAAGTTCTTCACCCGGTCTATTGTTCCATGTCGTCTACTCGCCCGCGAAAGCAGCCCGCAAAAAGCCCAAATTCGAGGTATCCAAATTGCCCGAAATGAAGCGCGCCGGGGGTACTAACGTCCCCACATCAGCCTGCGAAACGCTCACATCCGGCATTGGATTCCACACCACCGTGCATCCCGCAGCGAGTGCAGAGCGCACCCCCGTTGAGGAATCTTCGATAGCCAGGCAGTCCTCTGGCGCAAATCCGGCTAGCTCTGCGCCACGCAAGTACGGATCCGGTGCCGGTTTGCCGTTGGCCACCTCATCGCTACACACTGTTGCGGCGAAGTGCTGCTCCCCCATGACATCAATGCAGGGTTGCGCCACGTGCCGACGGGTATTGGTCACCAACACCACCGGAATGTCAGCAGCCCGGGCCTGGTCCAAAATCGCCGGCACACCCGGGCGCCACTCCACCCCATGTTCTAGAACCAATTCAGTGAAGCGACCTTCGACGAATTGGGAGCCCGAGGCAAACAGCTCGTCGTCAAGCGTGCGTCCCGCATGATCAGCACAAATCGACAGCGTGTCCCAGAGCGTGTTGCCGACGCACTGCATGCGCAACTCCGGAGTCAGGCGGCGGCCTACGAATTCCGAGAGGTCGTACGTGGCAATCTCCCACAGAGGTTCCGTGTTGATGAGGCTGCCGTCCATGTCCCACAAAATTGCTTTCACACCATGCGACTATGCCAGGCAATCAAGCATTTAGCGATTATGTCAGCAAAACCGTCGGATGAAGGTTTAGAGTTTCAGGAAGGAAAGTATGTTGCGGTGCTGCATGAAACCACCGCATGAACGTGTCCCGCGTGAATGAAAGGCATCGACTCGCTATGACAACCACTGAAGATTCGCTCGCCCAGGCTATCGACCAACCCGAGGCATATTTCATTCCGCTAGGGACGGTCACCGAAGGCGAGCTCAGCTACGAGCGCTTCATGCCCACCAGCTTCACTTATGGGGCGTGGGGGCCGTTTCAGCACGGTGCGCCGCCGTCGGCGCTGCTGACGCGCATGTTGGAGCGCCGCCGTCTGGAAAGCGAGGGGATGCGTATTACTCGCATCGCCGTGGATCTGTTGTCGGCTGTACCGTACACGGAGCTCCGCGCGCGCTCATGGGTCTCGCGCCCGGGGCGGCAGATCGCCAAGGTCGAAGCCGAATTGCTTGCCGACGTCAAGGGTGCCTGGCGACCAGTTGCCACCGCGTCCGCATGGATGATGGCCACTGCGGATACGCGGGATATTGAGCGTGCATTCGACAAGCAGGTGCCCGGGCCCGAGGAATGCAGCGCCGAGTACATTCCGCTTACCGACGATTGGAGTGGCGGCTACATCGAATCAATTGAAGCCCGCGCCGGCGCGACGGAAGAGCTGGCCGAGACGCAAATTCACTGGGTTCGCGCGCAGTACCCAATCGTGCTCGGGGAGGAGCCGACTGCGGTGGAGCGAGTCATGCAGGTAGCTGATACCGCCAACGGTATCGGGGCCACGCTGAGCCCGCACCAGTGGGCGTTTATGAATACCGACTTAGTGGTTCACCTGCACCGACTCCCCCAGCTCGGCGCCTCGGAGAAGTCGGCGGAATCGGAGTTGCAGTCGGAAGACGGCGGCTGGGTGGGCATCGCCGCCCGCGGTTCCATTGGGCCGGACGGAATCGGCATGACCGCGGGCGAGCTCTACGATGTGCACGGCCCCATCGGCCGCAGCATGCAGACCTTGCTGGTGCGACCGCAGGGATAGCGCGAAGCTACACGTTAAAGTACTTCGCTTCCGGGTGGTAGAGCACGAACGCATCGGTGGACTGCTCTGGGTGCAGCTGGAGCTCCTCAGAGAGCTCCACGCCGATGCGCTCCGGCTGCAGCAGGTCAATCATGCCCTGACGGAAGGTCAGATCCGGGCAGGAACCATAGCCGAAGGAGTAACGAGCGCCACGGTACTTCAGGTCAAAGAAGTCCTGGGTATCGTCGGAGTCTTCCGCGCCAACACTTGTGCCGTCGGAGAACGCGAGCTCGGAGCGAATGCGCTGGTGCCAGTACTCGGCCAGCGCCTCGGTGAGCTGCACGCCGATACCGTGAACCTCCAGGTAGTCGCGGTATTCGTTCTTGGCGTAAATATCGTTGGCGAAGTCAGCGATGGGCTGTCCCATGGTCACCAGCTGGAACGGCATGACGTCGGTCTGTCCTGCGGCGATGGCATCTTCGCGCGAGCGAATGAAGTCAGCAATGCATAGGAAGCGACCACGCTGCTGGCGCGGGAAGGTCCAGGACACCACTGGCTCTGCCGCGGGGTCGGGCTGCTCCCCTTCCGCAGGTAGCGGCAGTACGTGTACGGTATCGCCCTCAGAAACTGCTGGGAAGTAGCCATAGACGACAGCCGCATGCTGGAGGATGTTCTCGGCGCGCAGGCGCTGCAGCCATGCGCGCAGGCGTGGACGACCATCGGATTCGACCAGTTCCTCGTAACTCGGCCCCTCGTCGCCGCGGGTGCCGCGCAGTCCCCACTGCCCCATGAACAGAGCGCGTTCGTCGAGGGTGGTCAGGTAGTCGTCGAGGGGCAGGCCCTTGACAATGCGGGTTCCCCAGAACGGCGGTGTCGCAACGGGGACATCAGCGGCGACATCGGAACGCTCCGGCACCTCGGGGGCTTCAGCAGCAGCCTTGGCGGCGCGCTGCGCGGCGATGCGCTTGGAGCGCTCACGGCGGGCGCGGCGAGCTTCCTTCTTCTCGCGGGCAGCAATGGCCTCTGGCGAATTCTCGTCTGGGCCGAGGCCCTTCTTAGCTGCCATCAGCTCGTCCATGATGCGCAGTCCTTCGAAGGCATCCCTGCCGTAGTAGACATCGCCGTGGTAGAGCTCGGACAGGTCGTCTTCCACGTAGCTACGCGTCAGCGCGGCGCCGCCGAGCAGTACTGGGAAGCGGGTGGCATCGCCGGCGGAGTTGATCTCCAGCAGGTTGTCCTTCATCACCACAGTGGACTTCACCAGCAGGCCGGACATGCCGATGGCGTCGACATCCAGTTCCTTGGCGGCGGACAGAATCGTAGCGATTGGCTGCTTAATGCCCAGGTTATGCACGGTGTAGCCGTTGTTGGAGAGAATAATCTCCACCAGGTTCTTGCCGATGTCGTGGACATCGCCCTTCACCGTGGCCAGCACAATCGAGCCCTTGGAGCCCGTGGCATCCTCGGCATCCATAAAGCCCTCGAGGTAGCCCACCGCGGCCTTCATCGTCTCGGCCGACTGCAGCACGAATGGCAGCTGCATCTGGCCAGAACCGAACAGGTCACCAACGGTCTGCATGCCACGCAGCAGGTCCTCGTTGACAATCGCCAGCGGTTCCTTTTCCTTCATGCCCTCATCGAGGTCAGCCTCGATACCCGTGCGCTCACCGTCGATGATGCGCTGCGCCAGGCGGTCGAACAGCGGCATGGCGGCGAGCTTTTCGGCCCGGGCGTCCTTCGCGTCAGCGGCGGAGACTCCTTCGAAGAGCTCCATGAATACCTGCAGTGGGTCATACTCCCCGTCGGGGTGCCCCGCTTCACGACGGCGGTCGTACACCATATCGAGAGCGACTTCGCGCTGCTTGTCGTCGATCTTGTTCATCGGCAAGATCTTGGAGCTGTGGGCAATGGCGGAGTCCAGACCGGCCTCGATGCACTCGTTGAGGAACACCGAGTTGAGTACCTGGCGAGCCGCCGGGTTCAGACCGAAGGAAATGTTGGACAGACCGAGCGTGGTGTGCACGTTCGGGTGGCGACGCTTAAGTTCGCGGATGGCTTCGATGGTTTCGATGCCGTCGCGGCGAGTTTCCTCCTGGCCAGTGGAAATCGGGAAAGTCAGACAGTCGACAATAATGTCCTGCTCGCGCAGTCCCCACGTGCCGGTGATGTCGGCGATGAGACGCTCGGCAATCTCAATCTTCTTGTCCTTTGTACGCGCCTGACCTTCTTCGTCGATAGTCAAAGCGACCACGGCAGCACCGTGCTCAACAACCTGGCGCATAATGCGCTGGTAGCGCGAGTCCGGGCCATCGCCGTCTTCAAAGTTCACAGAGTTGACCGCGCAGCGACCACCGAGGTGCTCCAGGCCAGTCTTCAAAACTTCCGGTTCCGTGGAGTCCAGCATGACCGGCAACGTCACCGAGGTGGCGATCTGCGATGCCAGGGTTGCCATGTCATCGCGACCGTCGCGCCCCACGTAGTCCACACACAGGTCGATCATGTGTGCGCCATCGGTGACCTGACCGCGGGCGGTGTTTAGGCACTTCTCCCAGTCGCCGGCCAGCATGGCCTCGCGGAAAGCCTTGGAACCGTTGGCGTTGGTGCGCTCACCAATCATGGTGATGCCGGTTGTCTGCGTCAGCGGGGTTGCCGAGTACAGAGAAGCGACCTCATCGATTGGCTTTGCATTCGGATCCGTCGATGGGCGTGCTGCCTGAACAGCAGGGCCCTGCTCGGCGTAGGCGCCTGCACCGGTAATAGCATCGCGCACAGCGGAAACATGCTCCGGTGTGGTACCACAGCAGCCACCGACCATCGCCAGGCCAAACTCTTCAACAAAGCCGCGCAGCGCTGTGGCTAGCTCTGGTGCGGTCAGCGGGTAGGTCGCACCGTTCTTACCCAGCACTGGCAGGCCCGCATTCGGCATCACCGATACCGGGATGGAGGCGAAGTTGGACAGGTAGCGCAGGTGCTCGCTCATCTCGTCCGGACCCGTTGCACAGTTCAGACCAATCATGTCGATCCCCAGCGGCTGCAGCGCTGCCAGGGCTGCACCAATCTCCGAGCCCATCAGCATGGTGCCTGTGGTCTCGACGGTCACGTGGACGACGATCGGAATCTTTTTGTCAGCCTGTCGCATGGCGGCCTTGACGCCATTGACTGCTGCCTTGACCTGCAGCAAGTCCTGACAGGTCTCAATCAAAAACGCATCCGCGCCACCGGAAATCATGCCGAGTCCGGCCTCCGTGTATGCGTCGCGAAGCTGAGCGTACGGAGCGTGCCCCAACGATGGCAGCTTCGTGCCCGGGCCCAGCGAACCGAGGACAAAGCGTCGCATACCCTCGCGCCCCGGCCCCATTTCGTCAGCGACCTTGCGGGCGATTGCGGTGCCCTTGTGCGCTAGCTCCTGGATACGGTCTTCAATGTCGTAATCCGCGAGGTTCGGGAAGTTGCAGCCGAAGGTATTGGTTTCCACCAGGTCGGCGCCGGCCTCGAAATAACGCCGGTGAATCGTCTCGATGATGTCGGGACGAGTGTCATTGAGAATCTCATTACAGCCCTCGTAGCCGAGGAAGTCCGCGTCAACGTCGAGGTCAAAAGACTGCAGCTGGGTACCCATGGCGCCATCGCCAATGAGTACACGGCTGTGCAGTGCGGTGAGGAACTCGGAAGAGTGGCGATCAGTCATGAATAGACACCTTAGTCTACTTTCATAACCGCGCCGTTAATCGGGCTGGTTATTCCATCTCAAAGTAGCTTTCCGCCTTCACCGCAGGCAGGTCCAAACCGACAGTCTTCGTTGCGGAATTGATAATCGCGAGAATCTCGTCGAGCTCCTCATCAAAAATCGAGCCACCGTGCTCATGCTCAATCGCAGCCACGCGCTGTAGGCAGTTCTCTACCGCCTGCGTTGCGGCTTCTTCTCGCTTATCGACGGCCAGTTCCGCCGCCTGATCGATACCAGCGGCGGCCTCACGGAGGGCTTCCCCGACCTGGTCGGCTACCGATTCGTCAAAAAGTGGCTCCCAGAACTCGCGTTCCTCGGGCTGCAGGTAGCTGCCGGTGGCAAACATGCGCAAATCGGCAACTAGCTTATCGATGTTCTCTTGCGTTACTTCGACAGCAGACAGATCTGAGTTGCTCATGCTCAAATTTTAACGCCAAGCAGTGCGTCCAGCGCGGCGGCAACGAATTCTCCGGCACCCGCTGCGCCGGTTACTGTGCCAGCATCTGCCTTGTTGCTGGTATCCGAGGACCACTCCGCAGCCCAGGCATCGATAGCGGCCAGAGCAGCCGGCGTATCCAGGTCATTGGCCAGGCTTGCGCGCACATCGGCAACCAGTGCCGCTGCTGCGCTCACAGCCTTCTCATCGGTGGCAGTCTTTGTAGCTGCGCAAGCCGCACGCCAGGCCTCGTGACGTGCCTTGGCGGCCTCCAGCACCTCGTCCGACCAATCGCGATCAGAGCGGTAATGGCTGGCGAACACGCCAATACGAATAGCACTCGGGTCGACGCCGGCAGCCACCAGCTTGGAGACAAACACCAGGTTGCCCAGCGACTTGGACATCTTCACGCCATCGAGCGCAATCATGCCAGCGTGAACATAATGGCGCGCCATACGTGCACAGCCAGTAGCGGCTTCAGCGTGAGCCGCCGAGAACTCGTGGTGCGGGAACGCGAGATCCGAGCCACCGCCCTGAATGTCGAAGCTCTTACCCAGGCGGTTGGTGGCAATCGCCGAGCACTCAATGTGCCAACCCGGCCGGCCCGCACCAAAAGGAGCCTCCCAGCTTGGTTCCCCGGGGCGAGCGGCACGCCACACCAGCGCGTCCAGTGGGTCCTCCTTGCCCGGGCGATCCGGGTCGCCACCGCGCTCCGCAAAGAACTCCGCCATCTGCTCTGCCGAGTAATTGGACTCGTAACCAAAGTTCTCAGTGGCACTCTTGCGGAAGTACACATCCGGGTACTCGTCATCGGTGAGCTGGTAGGCCGAGCCATTCTCCAGCAGCTTCTCGACCATTTCCACGACCTCGCCCACGGACTCAATGGCGCCGATATAGTCGCGCGGTGGAATCACCGACAGGTTTTCCATATCCGAGCGAAACAAATCAATCTGCGAGGTGCCCAGCTCGCGCCAGTCCACCCCATCGCGCTCCGCACGTTCGAACAACGGGTCATCGACATCGGTGATGTTCTGCACGTAATGCACCGAGTGTCCATTGTCCAGCAGCTGACGGTAAATCAGATCAAAGGTGAGGTAGGTTGCTGCGTGCCCCAGGTGCGTGGCGTCATAGGGTGTGATGCCACACACGTACATGGTCGCCTCCGGTCCCGCTTCCACCTGGGAGACCTTCTGATCCGCGGTGTCGTAGAGGCGTAGGGGTACCGATGTTGAGCTTTCGTCGTCAAGCGAATGCGCCTTACCTGTATTGCTGGCGCGGTTGAACACATCGAAGCGCGCATCGCCGAGACTGGGAACCTGTGGTTGGGGCCACGAATGCATTAAATACTCACTACCTCACTAAACAGCGTTGATCGTGCCGAAGCCGAGCAACACCATAACAATCAAACCGACCGGGATGCGGTACGCGGCGAACCAAGCGAAGGAGTGGTTCGACACAAACTTCAGCAGCCATGCGATAGATGCATAACCGACGACGAAGGCAATCAGCGTACCGATGGCCAATTGCGCACCACTAGCGGCCTGTCCCGCCGCAGGGTCAAACGCGTCTGGAAGCGAAAAAATTCCAGCAGCGAAAACAGCGGGGATAGCCAGCAGGAAGGAAAAGCGCGTTGCAACCTCTCGGTCCAAGTGCAAGAACAAGCCGGCAGACACCGTACCGCCCGAGCGCGACACACCCGGAATGAGCGCCAGACACTGTGCGAAACCCATGACGATGGCATCTCGCATGGTCAGCTCTTCATAATTGCGCTCACGACGGCCGAACTTCTCTGCGGCGATAAAGACAAAGGAGAAAAGCACCAACACAGCGGCTGTAATCCAGAGATTGCGCAGGTTATCGCGGATAAGGTCCTTCCCCAGCACGCCGATGATGGCAATCGGCAGCGTACCGACAATCACCATCCAGCCCATGCGGTAGTTGAAACCGCGGGCTTCCTTATTGAACAGACCGGCAAACCAGCCAGTGAGGATCTGCCAGATGTCCTTGGCGAAGAACACCAACACAGCCAATTCGGTACCAAGTTGCACCACAGCGGTGAAGGATGCGCCGGCGTCCTGGCCCCACAGTAGCTCCGAGACAATCCGAAGGTGCCCCGAGGAACTCACCGGGAGAAATTCCGTCAGACCTTGCACTACGGACAGGATGATTGTCTGCGCCCAGGTCATACCGGTGCCGGCGGTATCGGCAGCGGTATCTGCTGAGGCGCTTAGTGTCGTCATGATAGTCACGGGTGTATAGGCTACTCGTCCGGTTTGTGTTGTGGCTATAGCGAGGTTTCGGTGCGGCGATAGCGAGACCTCTCCCGCGGAACTTTTCCCGCGACCGCACACGGGTGTCCTAAAGTAAAAATCGTGCAACAACGAATTCTGGGCAACAGCGGTTTACGCGTCTCCGCCTTGGGGCTGGGTACGGCCACCTGGGGTGCGGGTACCAGGCAAGACGAAGCCGGACGCATCCTGACGGACTTCCTCGACGCCGGAGGCAACCTTGTCGACGCTTCCCCACTCCACGGCGGCGACACTGTTGCCGACATGCTGGGTGCGGTCATCGCAAAGCGCGGCGTTGCCGACGAATTGGTGCTCTCGGTCGCATCTGGCATACACCCCGAGCGGCCCGTCGGCAGGCGCGTGGACTGCTCGCGTAAGACACTGCAAAAGGACCTCGACGAAACGCTCGGACGCCTCGGCGTCGAACACATTGACCTGTGGTCGCCCGGCTACTGGGATGGGCTGACCCCACCGGAAGAGGTCGCCGATACCCTGGAATGGGCTGTGCGCACGGGGAAAGTACGTTACGCCGGAGTGCGTGGATACAGCGGTTGGCAGGCAGCGGTGACGCATGCCGCCGCGGATCGAATCGCTCCGGTGTTCGCACAGCATGAGTACTCGCTGCTCCAGCGAAGCCCTGAGGCAGAACTGCTGCCCGCCTGTGAGCATTTGGGGCTCGGCTTTATCGGTGGCGCCCCACTGGCCCAAGGCGTTTTGACCGCCAAATACCAGCACATCATTCCCGAGGACTCCCGCGCTGCTTCCGAACACGCCGATGCAGAGGTACAGGACTATCTCGACACACGCGGCGTCACGGTTGCAGGCGCGCTGACCACCGCAGCCAAGGGGCTCGGCGTCAGTGCTGCCGTCGCAGCGATTTCCTGGGCACGCGATCGGCCGGGCGTCACCTCGATCCTCGTTGGCGCTCGAGACCGCGCTCAGCTACGCGAAAACCTCACCGCCGAACAGCTCACGCTGCCACCGCAGATTTGCAACGCGCTTGACGACGTCACGCTGTAATCAGTAACCGCATTCTTATAAAGACTTATAAGGCACAACGAATGCGAGAACTTCCCACGGCTGGAGGCGTCCACAAAGTAATCAGGCCGGGGTGGTAGTTTCTATAGCGTGAGTGAAAACAGTCGTCGACGTGTCATAACCTCCCTTCTAGCGGGGCTTTCCGCTAGCGCAGTGGTCCTGGCAGGATGCTCCTCCGATGTGGAAGGAGACATCGATGCCGGAATGGGCAACGCCACGCCAGTGCCGGCCGCTTCACCCGCTGCTCCCGATACTGCTATCGGGAAGGCCAAGAAGATTGATGAGGACGTTACCGATGCCGTGCTTGTCGGCGACCGAGTTGTCCTGAAGGCCGGGGACAAGATTTTTGCCGGTCCGCTGAATAACCCAATTGAGCGATCAATGAAGCTGGACGCGAAGTGTGGTGAGCTCGCGCCGGGCGGCCCTAACGCTCTGCTGCCGTGTGAAGATGGCATCCACGTCATTACTGACCAGGCTACGGAAACGGCCGTTGTCGGCCGTGGCACCAACTACTCCGCCGCAGTTGGCCTGGAAGGCGGCCGCATCATCGGTGCCCATGCGGATAGCAATGTCGTCGATGTGTTCGGCGCTGATGGCGAGTTGGCCAGTGATTTCAAGGCTGCCAATAACGGGTCGCAGCTCGTTGAGATTCCCAAAGCGGACAATGACGCGGACGTCAAGCTGTTAGAGGTCAACCGTCCGGAGACTTCGGTGCATGAGCTCAAGCTCGATGAGTCCCGCGCTGGCTCTGCGCTGCGTGCGGGTATCGGCGTCGGCAAGGTAGCTTCCGGTGATCATGTCATTGCTGCCGCAGACACCAAGGGCAACCAGCTGCTTATTTACACTGCCACTGACGTCATTCGCCTCCACCAGGCAGCTCCGGCCCCGGAGGCTCCGTGGGCGGTAGCGGTCGATGAATCGCGCGGAATTGTCTGGGTGACTTCGACGAAGGTGAACAAGCTCACGGGCTACGACATCAGCTCGGGTACCCCAGTCAAGGTCGCGGACATCAACACGGTTGCAGACCCACAGTCGGTTGTCGCCACCGAGGATGGCCAGATTGGTGTCTTCTCGGCTACCGGTGACGGGGCTCAGATTTTTGACTCCGCGGACGTCGATAAGGCAATTGCTGATTTCAAGCAGGATGCAGAGAAGATCCGTGAAGAGATGTCGGTTCGGGAACCAGCCGATAAACTACCGACCGGTGCAGGTGACACCAAGGGAGCAGACGACTCCGAGGGAGAGACTAAGTAGATGCCTTCGAAACTTCGCGCCAAGTCCTATCAACTCGCGCTAAAGGCAATGTTCCAGGTCCCGCCGGAGCAGATTCACGAGGCCATTTCGAAGACCCTGAAGGGGCTGCAGAAGTCGGAGAGTCTACAGCGGGCGGTGAGCAAGCTACTCGTTGTTGACGATGCTGTGCTGCGTCAAACCGTGTTCGGCGTGGACTTCCCGCGTCCGCTGGGGCTCGCCGCAGGCTTCGACAAGGCTGCTATTGCTCCGGATTGCTGGGGGCCAATTGGTTTTGGCTACGCGGAACTGGGAACCGTGACTGCCAAGCCGCAGCCGGGCAATGATCGCCCGCGTCTGTTCCGTCTGAAGGAAGACCGCGCCATTTTGAACCGCATGGGTTTCAACAACCCCGGCGCCGCTGCTGTAGCGGAGAACTTGCGGGCGCGTCGCAGTGACGACGTCATCGGTATCAACATTGGTAAGACCAAGGTGACTCCGCTGGAAGAGGCCGTCGATGACTATCGAGAGTCGGCCAGCCAGCTCGGCGGCTTGGCGGACTACGTTGTTGTCAATGTCTCCTCACCGAACACGCCGGGTCTGCGCGACCTTCAGGCGGTGGAGTCACTGCGCCCGATTCTGGCAGCGGTGACTGAGGAGACCGACTCGCCGGTGCTAGTCAAGATTGCTCCTGATCTCTCCGACGATGATGTCATCGCTGTTGCTGACCTGGCTGTTGACCTTGGGCTGGCAGGCATTGTGGCTACCAACACCACCATTTCTCGCGAGGGCCTGCGTACGCCCGCGGATGAGGTCGCGGAAATGGGAGCCGGTGGAGTCTCGGGTGCTCCTGTGGCAGCTCGGTCACTAGAGGTGCTGAAGCTGCTGCACGAGCGCGTCGGAGACAAACTAGTTCTCATCAGCGTCGGCGGCATTGAAACTGCTGAGCAGGCGTGGGAGCGGATTGCCAACGGCGCTTCCCTGCTGCAGGGCTACACACCGTTGATCTATGGCGGTCCGGACTGGATTCGTGACATTCACCAAGGGTTGGCTCGCCAGATTCGAGCTCAGGGATTCTACTCCATTTCGGAGGCAGTCGGCTGTGGTCTGCCGTGGCGTGGTTAACTGCTGAAAGCCGTTGAGGCTTCCTAACCCAATAAACACGTGACCCCGGGGCCAGCTGCCATGAAGGCGCTGGCCCCGGGGTTTTCTGTATGAGTAGCGTGCCCGGTCGGTTGAGTTGCCCGTGTGGGCGTCGTATCCCTACTCCCCGACGTTCTCCCACCACGGCGTGATGATGGCACGCGCAATCGAGTGGAAGTACAGATTGAAGCCAAGCACGGTCGGCGTCGCATCTTCCGGAACATCAAGCTTCTCCACGTCGACCGCGTGCACCGCATACATGTAACGGTGTGGGGCATGCTGCGCCGGTGGGTTAGCTCCGTAGTGACCACGCATGCCCGAGTCGCCGACAAGCTGGATAGCGCCTTCTGGCAGCTTAGAGCCGTCTTCGGAGCCAGCTCCCTGTGGCAGACCCTTTTCGGTCGCTGGAATGTTGAAGACAGCCCAGTGCCAGAAGCCCGAAGCGGTCGGAGCATCCGGATCGAAGCAGGTCACGGCAATGGACTTAGTTCCTTCCGGCAGATTTGCCCAATCCAGTTGTGGGGAAACATTCGACGGAGCGCGGAATTCATCCGCAATCTTCTCGCCGTCCTTGATATCTGGCGAGGACAGCTCGAAGGTTGGCAAATCCTTCAGCGGTGCGTACGGATCTGGTCCCGGGAAAACCGGAGCATTTGCAGTGTTGTTTGTAGCGTTGTTTGCAGTGTCGTTTGCGGTGTCGTTGGAATTCGTAGTCATAACTACCAGTGTGCCTACTTTATGAGCGCGCTGCAGGGACTTTACAAGACTCCCTATCTGCAGGGCCTGATTCTCAGTGCGAATCCAAGGCGGATGCGGGGCTAACACCGCTGATGTAATTACACCTAGGTTTGGCGCGCTAATGCCCCTCTGACCTGCCAATTTGTGTTTCATTATGTAGTCGGGATACAGTATCACAGGTCAGCACGGAAGTGCTTCCTACCCGGTCCGGGTGGCGGAATGGCAGACGCGCTAGCTTGAGGTGCTAGTGCCCTATTAACGGGCGTGGGGGTTCAAGTCCCCCTCCGGACACAAGATAAATCCCGAGAAACTGCAATTAGTGCAGCTCTCGGGATTTTTGCTTTGTCTGTCGGACCAATGGGACTGCCCTATTGCAGCGCCGAGGTCAAGCGGAAAACAGAGTCCAGGTAGCGCTGGCGAAGGGGCCGGTCATTCCATTCCTCCTGGGTGAGCAGGAAAGATTTGTCGCGGTACTCGTCGGCAAGCGTGATCAGTTTGTCCACGATGGAACCGGCGGCGGAAAGAAGCGTGATCTCGTAGTTGAGGCCGAACGAGCGCATATCCAGATTGGAGGAGCCGAACATGGCCATGCGGTCGTCGATAACCATGAACTTGGAGTGCAGGACCGCAGGCGCCGGATAGCGGTAGATCTTCACGCCAGCGGTTAGCAGTGCCTGGTAGTAGGACTGCTGCGCGTGGCCGACCATGAACTGATCGGACTCTTCGTTGACGTAGAGCTGGACGTCGATGCCTCCATATGCGGCAGAGGTCAGCGCCATGAGCATGGATTCGTCGGGGACGAAGTACGGGCTGACGGCGATAATCCGCTCGTGTGCCTGGTAGATCATGTTATTGAAGACGCGCAGGTTCGGCTCCGTGCTGAAGCCCGGACCCGACGGCAGCACCTGGACAACGTTGTAGTTGTCGTTGACTTCGGTGTTGTGGAGTGAATAGTCCCTGGTGGCGTCTGGGGTCTTGTATAGCTCGCTGGTCCAATCAACCGCGAAAATTGCGTCGAAGGCCAGCGCAATATCGCCCTCGAGTTCAATCCAGGTGTCCACCCATCGGCGGCCGATCTTATGGTTCTTTTTCTTCTGATATTCGGGCTCAATCAAATTCTGCGAACCCATGAATACAATGTCGCCATCAATAACTACGAGCTTGCGGTGATTACGCAGATCCAGGCGGCGCCAGGTGAGCTTCAGCAAGCTCACGGGCAGCATTGGGTGCCAGGAGATTTGGGACTGGTCCAGGCGCTTTTTCAACTTGTAGTAGCCGGGGTACTTCCACGAACCAATTGGATCGACCAGTACCTTGACCTCTAGTCCCCTGTCTTGCGCGCGCTCGAGAGCCTGTATGAAAGGCTCCGTGCTGTCATCCAGTGCAAAGATGTAGGACTGCACGTGGATAGATTTCTGAGCCGCATCGATGGTCTCAATCATGCGGTCAATGGAGGCATTGAATTCGGTGAAAAGTCCCTTTTCTGCGCTGGCAATTGCCGGCATTCCCGTGAGCTGACGCGAGAGCTTGAATACGTTGACAACATCATCTTCTATCTCGGCATCATCCGGTACGTCGGGCAGATGCTCGGTACGTTCCGCAATGAGCTCCTGCGCCAGTGCCTGTACCTCGTGCCTACGGCCCGTGATTTGCTGCGAGCCCAGGAAGAGGAACAGAGGTAGGCCGATAAATGGAATCAGCAGAATCAGTAGCAGCCACGCCGTCGAAGCCGATGGGCTTCGGTTTTCCGGCACCCACCCAATCGCGATGAACTTAATCGTGTAGTCGAGTGCGAAAAATAGTACTTGCCACCACGTTAAGTCCTCCACCAGCCACGGGAAGGTGCCCATCAACCAATCCATGCAGATGATATTACTGAAGGAATTTTCAGTACTTTTGGTCGCTGCCCCTTAGGTGCACTCTTCCCCTTTTCGTGACAGCCTATTGTGACATCTGAAATTGAATACTGGTATCAATACGTAGTAAGGTTCAACACATTGAACATAGTAAGTGTTTGGCATGTCGACTTCGAAAGGACTAACCCCTCCAAATGACTGAGAAGGCTCCTACGAGCACCGAGCTCGACGTTGCCACTAACGTATTGAAGCTGATGGCCGACAAGACGCGTCTCTCCATCCTGTCGCTCCTTCGTGACGGGGAGATGACCGTCACCGCCATCGCTAGCGCGCTCGATCGCCCCGTCCCCGCGATTTCTCAGCACCTGGCGAAGTTGCGCATGGCCAATATGGTGCAGACCCGCAAGGAAGGCACGTCTAGCTTCTATTCTCAGCCCGACGAGCACCTCACCAACCTCGTGGTCAACGCTCTCCACTTCGCCGAACACACGCTCTACAGCGATCCGCCCCATCACCGCGGTCAGTAGGCGCACACGGATACGCTCGCTTTACGACGAAACCCCGCGCCCTTCAGAACCTAGTTGGCGAGCCCGGCGTTCGATGCCCTTCCCTGGTCAAATGCCTCCATGATGCGCTGGGCGGCGAGCGTCGGTGTCAGCTGCCCCGAGCGGAGTTGTTTTTCCACCAGGGTGCTCTCTGTCTGCACAGCCTCGTTGGTGTTGAGTCGCTGCAAGAGCGTTTCGTGCACCATGGACCACATCCACTTAATCTGCTGGTTAGCGCGGTTTTCATCAAAGAGATGATTCTCGTGCATAGCCTCGACATGGTTCTCGATGGCCTGCCAGAACTTGTCGATGCCGTCGTCCTCCAATGCCGACATAGTCAGTACCGGTGGCGTCCAGACTTGGTCTGAGGAACGCACCATCTTCATGGCCGTCATCAGATCACGCGCAGCGCGCTTTGCCGGGCGCAAGTTCTTACCATCCGCCTTGTTGATAGAAATCACGTCGGCCATCTCCAGCACACCCTTCTTGATGCCCTGGAGTTGGTCACCAGCGCCGGCGAGTGCCAGAAACGCAAACGTATCCACCATCTGGGCCACCGCGACCTCGGACTGGCCGACGCCGACAGTTTCGACGATGACAATGTCGTAGCCTGCGGCCTCGAGCACCACCATGGCCTCACGCGTTGCCTTGGCGACACCACCGAGTGTGCCCGCAGAGGGCGACGGACGGATGAAGGCTTCATCCGCGGCCGAGAGCCGGGACATACGGGTCTTGTCGCCCAGAATCGAGCCACCGGACTTCGTCGACGACGGGTCGATGGCCAGCACTGCAACGCGGTGGCCTTCCTCGATCAGCTTTAGCCCGAGGGTTTCAATCGTGGTTGATTTACCGACGCCGGGGACGCCGGTAAGGCCGACGCGCATGGCCTTGCCGGAAAATGGTAGCAACTTCACCAGTAGTTCCTGAGCCAGCACCTTATGCGCCGGAGCAGTCGACTCCAGCAGCGTGATTGCCCGAGCCAACTTAGTGCGGTTTCCAGCCCGCACGCCCTCAAAGAGGTCGTCGACATCAATCCGTCGTCGCGCACGGCGGACGACTTCGGGGGCTACAGCGGTCTTTCCCTCAACGACCGTGCCAGCGGTAGTGACGAGGGTGCCCAGGTTTTCTTCAAGATACTCGTTCATCGCTACTTCTCAATTCCGACAACGCGCTGAGCTGAACAGTCAGCCCAGCGCGGATGCGGTAGTTATTTAGGACTCTTCGTCAACGGCAAGGTCGAGGCCCAGCTCGTTAGAGAGCTTGGTCATCATGTCGATTGCCGAATCAGCGATGACAGTGCCCGGCGGGTAAATAGCCGCGGCGCCGGCATCGTAGAGTTCCTGGAAGTCGCCCGGTGGGATAACACCACCGACAACAATCATGATGTCCTCACGACCCAGTTTTGCCAGCTCATCGCGCAGGGCAGGAACGAGCGTCAGGTGTCCGGCGGCCAGCGAAGAAACACCGACGACGTGGACATCCGAGTCGACTGCCGACTTGGCGGCCTCCTCCGGAGTTTGGAACAGCGGTCCCACGTCAACGTCCATGCCGAGGTCCGCGTAGGCGGACGCGATGACCTTCTGGCCACGGTCGTGACCATCCTGGCCCATCTTGGCCAGGAAGATACGGGGACGGCGACCTTCCTGCTCTTCGAACTTATCGGCCATGGCGATGGCCTTGGAGACGTTGGACACGGCTCCCTCCTTGCCAACTTCGTCCTTGTAGACGCCGGAGAGAGTACGGATCTCGGCCTGATGGCGGCCAAAGACCTCTTCCATGGCGTCGGAGATTTCACCGATGGAGGCCATGGCGCGAGCACAGTCGACAGCGAGCTTCAAAAGGTTCTTGTCCAGGTCCCCCGGTTCACCCGGGTTACGGCAAGCGTCGGTCAGAGCGGCCAGTGCCTTCTGAACCTCTTCCTCGTCGCGCTCGGCGCGCAGGCGAGCCAGCTTGTCAATCTGCTCCTGGCGCACGCGGGAGTTCTCAACCTTGAGAACCTCGATGGCCTCGTCCTCTTCGACCTGGTATTTATTCACGCCGATGAGAGCCTGACGACCCGAGTCAATACGGGCCTGCGTACGAGCTGCAGCCTCTTCAATACGCAGCTTCGGAATGCCCTCGATGGTGGCCTGTGCCATACCGCCGGCCTCTTCGACCTCGTCGATGTGCTGGCGTGCACGCTTGACCAGCTCATTAGTCAGCCACTCGATGTAGTAGGAACCAGCCCACGGATCAACCGGACGCGTGGTGTTGGACTCCTGCTGAAGCAGCAGCTGAGTGTTACGAGCAATACGGGCTGAGAAGTCAGTCGGCAGTGCCAGGGCCTCGTCCAGTGCGTTGGTGTGCAGCGACTGGGTGTGGCCCTGTGTTGCGGCCATAGCCTCAACAGCAGTACGCGCGACGTTGTTGTAGACATCCTGAGCGGTCAGCGACCAACCGGAGGTCTGCGAGTGAGTACGCAGGGACTGGGACTTCGGGTTCTTCGGGCCAAACTTGCCAACCAGCTCGGACCAGAGGATGCGGCCTGCACGCAGCTTGGCGATCTCGGTGAAGGTGTTCATCGAGATGCCCCAGAAGAAGGACAGACGCGGAGCGAACTTATCAACTTCCAGGCCAGCGTCAATACCGGCCCGCAGGTACTCGATGCCGTCGGCAAGCGTGTAAGCGAGCTCAAGGTCGGCCGTCGCGCCCGCTTCCTGAATGTGGTAGCCGGAAATCGAAATCGAGTTGAACTTCGGCATCTTTGCCGAGGTGTACTCGAAGATCGAGGAGATGATTCGCATCGAAGGCTTCGGCGGGTAGATGTACGTGTTACGAACCATGAACTCCTTGAGAATGTCGTTCTGGATCGTACCGCGCAGCTGCTCGGTCGAAACGCCCTGCTCTTCAGCGGTGACAATGTAGAAGGCCAGAATCGGCAGCACAGCGCCGTTCATGGTCATAGACACCGAGACGCCGCCCAGGTCAATGCCCTGGAAGAGCTCACGCATGTCGTAAATCGAGTCAATTGCCACGCCGGCCATACCGACGTCGCCGGACACACGCGGGTTGTCCGAGTCGTAGCCACGGTGGGTAGCCAGGTCGAAAGCGACCGAAAGGCCCTTCTGGCCGGCCGCGAGGTTGCGGCGGTAGAAGGCATTGGACTCAGCTGCGGTGGAGAAGCCAGCGTACTGGCGAATAGTCCACGGCTGGTTGGTGTACATGGTCGGATACGGCCCGCGCATGAATGGGGCGATACCCGGGAAAGAATCTACCGGGTGGCCCTCGGCGGCAGCGGCGTCGCGGTCAGCGCGATCGTAGACGCGCTTGACATCGATGCCCTCTGGAATGGTCCACACTTCACCTGCTTCCGCGGCAGCTTCCTTGTCAGTGGCAGCGGCCGCGTCGTCGGTGTTGCGGGAGATGTCAGCGAAATTTGGGATGGTGGTCATTACTTCCTTCACGCTCCCAGTTCGTTCAGCAGTCGGGACAGCTCCGCGACAGCATCGATGGTCATGTTCAGGTATCCGTCGGGGCGAGCGTCCTCAGCGGCATTGGCGAAGCTCTTCTCGGAGCCGGCCACCAGGACCTCCTTAGCGCCGGCGGCGCGGGCGGCCTTGACAGCGTCCTGGCCCGAGGTCTCGTACTCGCTGTCGGCTGCGCACAGCACGACAATCGGTGAGGCCTTCACTGCCTCTTCGAAACCGACCTCGCCCGGCACAACCTGGCCGGGGTTGGCGACGGCGATACCGCCGGAAGCCAGCAGGTTGGAGGTAAAACCAGTGCGGATGTTGTGCTTGGCCAGCGGACCCAGCGGCAGCATGGCAATCAGCGGACGGTTGCCCTTTTCAGCCAGGAAGTCATCGGAGCGGTTGCGCAGCGCCTCGAAGTCGCTGGCCCAACGGCGAATCGGGTCGCCCTCCGGGCGGGCCTCAGGAGCCAGTGGGGCTTCAGCCAGGTTCGGGAACTCGTTGATAGCGGTGACCTTGGTGCGGCGGTGTGCGATGTCGGCGCGGCGCTTTTCCCAGGTAGCGTCCAGGGCGGCGCGAATATCGGCCTCCGCGGAGGCGAAACCGCCGCCGGCCTCAGTGGCGGTAAAAATCTCCCATGCCTTGTCGGCCATTTCTTCGGTCAGGTCTTCGACGAAGTAGGAGCCACCTGCTGGGTCGGCGACGTAACCAAGGTGAGACTCTTCCAGCAGCAACAGGTTGGTGTTGCGAGCGATGCGAGCCTTGAAAGTCTTGGAGACGTTCGGCATGCCGCCGACAACTGCGTAATCAAACGGCAGAACCTCAACTGAGGAGGCACCGCCGACACCTGCGGCGAAGGAGGCGACAGTCACACGCAGCATGTTGACCCACGGATCGCGCTGGCTGAACATGACCGGGGCTGTCACGGCGTGCATCGGAGCGCGGCCAGCCTCGGGGGCACCGATAACCTCAGCAACGCGGGCCCACAGGACGCGAGCAGCGCGGAACTTCGCGATGGTGTCGAACTGGTCGTCGGTAGCGGCAAAGCGGAAAGCGATCTGGCCGAGCGCTTCTTCAGCGCTCAATCCGGCTTCGGTCAGCGCACGCAGGTAGGCGACACCAACGGCGAGACTGTAGCCAATCTCCTGGATGTTGTTTGCGCCCAGGTTGGAGAAAACAACGCCGTCGACAAGCAGGGCGCGGACGTCGCCCGGCTGCTTAGCCGCCTTGACGGCCAGCTGAGTGGCCTCGTCGAGAGAAACATCGTCAATACCGGCAAAAGCGGAGGTCAGCGGAGCTGCAGAAAGCTCGACTGCGATGTTATCCGGATTAGTCGGGTTCGCCTGCTCGATGTAGGACGTCAGTGCTTCCGCAACCTGCGCAGTCTTCTTACCGGCATGCACGGCAATCGGAGCAAGGTCGACGTAGACGTTGTTGAGCAGAGCCGGCACATCAGCGGCTTCGAGGGAGCCGGTGAAGTCCAGGCGGATGTCCGTGGTGCCGTTTTCCAAGGCAGTCAGCAGAGTCTCGTTGACCGCCTTTGGGTCAAGGGCATCCTCACCCGGGTACTGGCGACCGAAGGTCTCCCGAACACCCCAACCGTTGGTGTTGTCCGAAGTGACCTTTGCGCCACGGACGAATGGGAACTGGCCCGGAGCTGGGCTTTCCGCGAGCTCGTCCGCGCGGGTGTAGAGCGGGCGAACATCGACACCGTCATAGGTGGTCTGAATCAGTCGTTTCCAAATATCGAGCGGTACATCTGCAACGTCTTGCTTGTGCACCCGCGCGAATACCTTGGCCACGCCCTGATACCAGGAATTCTGCAATTCCTCGAAGTTTGGTGGCAGCGTGGAAGGTGATTCGGGGGTCGTTCGGTCAGTCACGACAGACCTTCTCCCTTACATGTTCTAAGCAACGCCTCTATCAATCCATGACCGAGGAAATTCGGCTGCGACAATTTCCGAATTCTCCGCGACGGAAAGGGATCTAAAGGCGTTGGCTTCCTCCAATAGTCAATAAGAGCCACTAGTCAGACGCTAAGACTCACCCGAGTGTCCATGCACTGAACTTTTCAGCTATTTGTGCAATACCCTTACGTTCGGTTTTGTGCTGACGGGCACGTCAAGTGCTCGAGCCAAGGCATAGTGACCTTGATTCCCATCCTAGTGAAATAATGGGCAAACGCCTTTAGCCGCTGACTAGCCCTCCTCGCAGAGCCTCCAATGCGCAGGTCACACGCTTCCCCGCAATCCCCGGTAACCTCAAATGGGTGAACGTATCCGATGTGCGAATTACCCCTACACTCAAAAAGGTTCTGCTGGTGCTAGCCGTAGGTGTGGGGGTCGTCGTCACGCTGTACGTCGATGTTCCCACGGTCGCTACCATCCGGCAGTGGTCCATCGATGCCGGTGACTGGTTCCCGCTCCTCTACTTCCTCGCATACGTTGCACTGACTCAGTTCCCAATCCCCCGCACCGTATTCACTTTGGCTTCCGGAATCCTCTTCGGGCCAGTGCTCGGTTTCCTGCTGGCAATTACTGCGACGACGGTTTCTGCCCTTCTCTCCCTATGCATTGTGCGGTTTTTGGGGCGCGATTGGTTTCGCACGCACCTGACCAACCGCCGTCTTCTCAGTCTCGACCATCGGTTGGAGCAACGCGGCTGGCTCACAGTGCTCAGCTTGCGCATGATTGCTGGCGTGCCATTTTCGTTTCTCAACTACGCCTGTGGGCTGTCGTCGATACGCATCGTGCCGTATATCATCGCCACTGCCCTAGGTTCGGCGCCGAACACACTCGCCGTCGTTCTGCTTGGCGACGCGCTGTTGGTCGGCTTCGACGTGCGCTTTGCGGTGGCCACAGGAATTCTGCTCGTGCTTGGTTTGCTGGGACTTCTTGCGGACGCGAAGTTCCCTGTCGTAACCGGTTCTTCGAAACGTTAAAAACACCGCTTGGTGCTCTTGATCTAGACGTGCGTTTTTCGGCGAGCTGGTGTTGGGCGCCCGTGAGTGTGCGTAGCGAAGGAACGTGTCTTAGCCCAACTGTCAAGGGGTGGGGCTAGACTAGAGCGTATGTACTCAGTCTTTGCCAGGTATCGCGGTCGATCTACTCGCAGGGCAGATCACGTTCAGGCCTCTGCGCAGGCACTTTCCGGTCTGGAAGGCGTGGGAACTGTTGAGGTTGCAGGTATCGAAGAGCTTCGCGCAGCTCCTGATAATGCTGTGGGAGTCACCACGCTTGTGCTGGCGCTATTGGCCGCAGGTGACTGGGCAATAGGTATCGGTGTTTGTCCTCAGGACGACATTGAGCAAGCGCATCTGGCGTCGAGCTCAGTCGTCGGTAAAGGAGGCAGGGCCGGCACGGTAAAAACCCGCATTCGGACTAACAATCCGCGTGGTAAGGACTACTCGGAGGATATTGGTGCAGCATTCACATTGCTGCACCACGTTATCTCTCGCAGGTCCCCCGAAGGGCGCGAGGCAACTGGTTTGGTTCGCGCTGGTTTTTCACAGGTAGAGGCCGCGGAAGAATTGGGAGTTTCAAAGCAGGCCGTCAATCAGCGCCTCGCAGCAGCTGGTTGGCAGGCGGAGCTGGCCGGATGGAACCTGGCCGTCCACCTGCTTCAGCGAGCTGATGAGTTATAAAAGCTTACTGCCCATTTTCTGGGGCGTAAGGGTCACGTGACCATCCTGAAAAATCTGGACGTTCGGCGGAGTGCGCACCGCCGCCTGCATTGGCATTACCGGTGCCAGGAGCCGAGGGCAGGTCACGTTTGCCGGAAGGAACTGACGGCGCAGCCGGTGTGGACGGCGCAGCGGGCGCAGCCGGTGTCGCAGGTTCAACCGCTGCCGGGCCGTTCTGACCACCCAACTGTTCAGGCTGAGCGGGCTGAGCCGAATCAGCGCGGCGATTCTTCTTCCTCTCAGGGGTATTACCAGCTGCTGCAGCTACCGGATCATCAACCGGGCGGTTAGCGACCTCGTTCGCCGCGGCAACTGCACGAGCCAACTCCGGGTTAGTCGACATGTCGAACCAGTTCTCGTCGCGGCCCTGCTCAGCCTCTTCCTTGGTCTCTCGGCTCACGGCCGGAGGCTCGTAGCGGAAGACACCGTCGGCATCCTTCTTGCCGAAAGCCCTAGCGAAGCTCTCGAGACTGTCGCCGAACTGCGACGGAATCATCCAAACAGTATTGCCGTCCTTATTTGCCAGCTCAGGCAGCTTCTCCAGGTACTGCCAGGCAAGAATCTCAGGTGTCAACTGTGAAGCCTTAACAGCTGCGTTGACCTTCTGGATAGCGCGAGCATTACCCTGTGCCTCAAGGTAGGTAGCGGCGCGAGTACCCTCAGCGCGCAGAATGGTTGCCTGACGCTCAGCCTCAGCAGCCAGAATTGCTGCGTGCTTGTTACCTTCGGCGGCCAGAATCTGTGCCTGCTTACGGCCCTCAGCAGTTTTAATATCGGCTTCGCGGGTACCTTCCGCAGTCAGAATCATGGCGCGCTTCTCGCGATCGGCCTTCATCTGCTTTTCCATCGACTGCTGAATCGACGGTGGCGGCTCAATGGCCTTCAGCTCCACACGAGCGATACGAAGACCCCACTTGGCAGTGGCCTCGTCCAGCTCGCCGCGCAGACGGCGGTTGATGTAGTCACGGGAAGTCAGTGTCTCTTCCAGTGTCAGGCCACCCACGACGTCGCGAAGCGTTGCGGTGGTGATCTGTTCGACGCCGAAGATGTAGTCATCGATACCGTAAATTGCCCGATCCGGTTCATTGACCTGGAAGGTCACGACGGTATCGATAGCCACAGTCAGGTTGTCTTCGGTGATCACTGCCTGTGGCGGGAAGGTAACCATACGCTCACGGGTATCGACCTTCTCGCGCACTCGGTCAATGATCGGGATGATGAAGTTCAGGCCGCTGTTCAGTGTCTGCGTGTATCGTCCCAGTCGCTCTACGATTGCCGCTTCACCCTGAGGAACCAGGACAATCGCTTTGAGAACCAAGGTAACAACCACGAGAATGAAAACGACGAGGATGATAAAGCCTTCCATGGGATTCCCTCGTAGCTAGAAACTGTGTGGTCAGTTATTTAATGGTCAGTAACTAAGAGTGCTCCGAGCGCCCTTTAAGTGAGTTGGCTGCTCAGAGCAGCTTGTCCACTACTGCGGTATTGCCCGAAATCTCTACAATCGTGACTCTTTCCTTCGCATCGAAGGTCTGCGCAGTCAGAAGACTGCGCGCGCTCCACAACTCGCCATTGACCTTAATCAGACCCGCTGACGAGGAAACTGGCTCGATGACCTCAGCATGACGGCCCGCTAGCAGTTCCGGACGCGACTCCAGTTCAGCGGACTTGTCCGGTTTTGCCATCTTTTTGCGCAACACAGGGCGAACTGTCAGCACAAGTGCGGCGGATACAACGGCGAAGATGACCACTGACAGCCAAAGCGGCGCTCCAAGCTGGCTCGCACCGGACGCTGCCAGCGCACCACCTCCGAGCATTAACAGTGCTAAATCTCCGACCGCGAGTTCACCGAGAACCAATAGGAGGCTTGCTCCGAGCCAAAGGAGAGGAATCACGCCCTCACCCTACCTACTTTGCAGAACAAATGTGGGGCGAGTGGAGCCAGTATTCCGGGGTTAGTACTGCATATGTGGCTCAGTGACGAAGTCGACCAGGCGCTCAACTGCACCAATCAAATCAGACTCCAGATCACGGTAGGTGCGTACACCTGCGTAGACGTGTCGCCAGCCCTCCTTGGGGTCGTCTCCCCAGCCCAAGCGACGGCAGATTCCTGTCTTCCAGTCCTCCCCGTAAGGAACTTCCGGCCATGCCTCGATGCCTACCGACGAGGGTTTGACCGCTTGCCAGACATCGATAAATGGGTGGCCTGTGACCATCACGTGCGGGCCGAGCTGCTGAGTCATGCGGCTTTCCTTACTGCCCTCCACCATGTGGTCTGCCAGGACTCCGACGCGGCGCTTCGGACCCGGACCAAATTCGGCCAAGCGTTCTGGAAGGTTGTCCAAGCCCTCCAGATACTCGACGACTACGCCCTCAACACGCAGATCGTGGCCCCACACCTTCTCGACAATTGCCGCGTCATGAATACCCTCGACCCAGATACGGCTGGGTAGAGCAACCTTGGCCTTGACGTTGTGGACCTTGCGCGAGCCCGATGCCGACAGATCCTGCGAGGGCTTTTTTGGTTGTGCTTTCGGACGCACCAGAGTCACAGGTTTGCCGTCGATGAGAAAACCGCGCTCGTGCATGGGAAACAGCCGAGACTTGCCGTGGCGGTCCTCCAGCCGGACGCACCAGCCGTCGAAAGTTTTCTCCAACCCGATAATCGCACCGACGAATCCGTCATAGGACGCCTCGACGACAACACCATTTTCTGCTGTCACCTCGCGTGCCGGCTGTGGGATACGACGGCGGTGGCCACGTGCGCCAGCGAACACGTCCTGATTGCGGTACGGGTCTTGAAAGCTCATGGGTACTGAGATTAACAGCATCGGTTACGGGACCAACGACACGCTGCACTAGGATGAGCTGCACTATGCAGCGCAGTGTTCTCGACCAGGTCTGGAGTCCAACTCAGCACATCGCCCTTTGGCTGGGCGCGTGGTTGTCGGGTTTGGAAAACTACGATCATCTCCTCGACGCGCTAGACTCGCTCGGCGGGCCTACGTCAGTTCCGGGGACGTTCGTGCTTGCCGACGCCACGGTTCCGAATGTCATCGATTGCGACGCTGATCTCGATCGAAGCGACATGCTCCGCCTTCTTCGAGCGGTTACTGAAGCGGGAGATTGGCACAGTGACCACCGTCCCCTCGTCCGCCTCATTCTCTCCGGGCCCGGTGATGCACCTGCACTGCCTGCGGGAACCGACGCCGCTGAAGCTGCACGCGCAGCAGGCTCGGCCATTGTGATTGCGGATGCGGAGCCGGGTTGGAACCATGTGCTCATACCAGTGACAACGCCGGTGCCAGGCCTACCGCAGTGGCATTGGTACACACTGGAAGGCCACATTCCCGAGCCGGCCTATCTCTCCCCTGGCGAGGCGGATTTACAGCTGGCAGATGCGGCGCGGGTTGCGGCTGCCACGATTGCGGCGATGCCGCGTTCACCGCTGACGTCGTCAAGCAGTGGTGCCCCGAAAGTGGATCCCCGGCTGATGGTCGGCATGCTCGATGACCACCTGGACATGGCCTTTGTGCCGGATGATGTGCCGCGCCGTGCACTGGGAGTGCTCGCCAGAGCTGATCGGGTGTCGTCGATTCTGGCGGTGGCACAGGGCAGCGAGTCCGGGCACGGCAGCGCCGCGTTTGACGCGCAGCTCATCCCGCTGTGGCGAAAGATCCGGCAGGCGCGGATGAGCGCGGTGGAATACGCGATTCAGGAGTGGACCCGCTAGAGATTTGCCCTGCCCCGAGGCCCGATTGAAACCAAAGGAATCAGTGTGGGCGGCGCTTTGCCGGGGTACAACAGGATGCGGCGCAGGGGGCGCCATTGCAGGCCGAGCCGAGTAGCGGTTCACTTCCCAGGCGGCGGGGTTCGACATCTGCGATACGCTCTTCGATGAGCTCCACGAGCATGTCAGTGAAAGTAGCCGTCGGGCCAGGCGTTGCGACCCGCTCGATGACGATGTCGTGATGAGCCATTTCATCCTGTAGCTCAGCATCCAAATCCCAGGCGACCTCAACATGGTCCGAGATGAAGCCAATCGGGCACACTACTGCGGATCGGAGGCCGTTGGCGACCTTCGCTTCAACGTGATCGACGATGTCAGGCTCCAACCACGGCACGTGCTCCGGGCCAGAGCGGGACTGCCAGACGACGTCAAAGTCGGTGATACCCACTGCTTCGGCGACGAGCCGTGCTGCTTCGTTGACCTGGCGGGAGTAAAGATTTCCGCCGAGCTCTACCGGCCCAGACGCCTTGTCCGCAGAGACCGGAATAGAGTGAGCGGTGAAAATAAGCCGGGCCTTGTCACGGCGGTCATCCGGCAGCTTGGCAAACGCCTCACGCACTGCAGCTGCATAGGCTTCTATAAAGAGCGGATGATCGTAGAAGCTCCGGATTTTCTCCATGTCAAAAGCACGGTCGCCCAGAGATTCGCGCATCCGAGCAGTGTCTTCGTGATACTGACGGCAGCCGGAATAGCCGCCCCAGGCGCTAGTGGCGAAAACGAGCGCTCGCTTAACACCGTCATCAGCCATCTTTGCCGCGGTGTCTTCAGCCATCGGATGCCAATTGCGATTGCCGAAATAAACAGGCAAGTCATAGCCACGGCGAGTGAGCTCAGCCTTAAGGTTGGAGACAATTTCGCGGTTTAAATCGTTGAGCGGGGACTTACCGCCAAAGTGCGCGTAGTGAGCACCGACTTCGTCCAACCTCTCCGGCGGAATTCCGCGGCCGCGGGTGACATTCTCCAGGAAGGGACGCACATCGGCCATCTTTTCGGGACCGCCGAAAGACAACAGCAAAATAGCGTCAAAATTATCAGAAGACATAGGCAACCATGTTAGTAGCGCAGTCTGAGGACTCCATAAGACGACTGCTCAATGCCCCCGGCGTCTCCTGCCAATCGGGTTCCATACCAATCGCTTGACGACGGCACCCTAACCGCGCCCTACTGCGGAATTCGACGATTGGTTACAAGCAGTGAGCCCACGGTCACTAGCAGCATCGTGAAGGCTGCAATCAGATAGGGCCTCGGATTCTCGGCCCGCTTGAGTTCGTAACCGATGTCATCTTCCAGTGAGCCATAGGCATCGCGGAGCTGCTCGAGGGAACCAGCGCTGAAGAACTCACCTTTTGTTCGACGGGCGATCTCTCGCAGCGAATCGTCGTCGTTAGGCACTGGAATCAATTCGCCCTGAACCGTGATTGCGCCTTGCGCGGTACCGAACGAAATCGTGTTGACAGGCACCCCGGCCTTGGCGGCTTCGGCGGCGGCGGTATACGCGCCGCGGGGATCGTCGAGTTCTTGTGGGACGGTCTGTTTGCCGTCGGAAAGCAGCACAATTGTCGCTGGCGGGGCGCCTTCTCCCCCGCCCTGAACCGAATCGCTGAACTGATTGATGGCATCCAGCGCGGCAGCGATAGCATCACCGGTCGCAGTCGCCTGATCTAACTCAGCAGCCTGGAGCGCTCGATTCACGGTGTCATGGTTGGTAGTCGGGCTGACAGCAGTGCGAGCGCGACCAGAGAACGTCACCAGGCCGATATTGAGGTCGTCGGGAAGGTTCTCCACGAACTCTTGGCCGGCTTCTTTAGCTGCAGTGATGCGGTCTGGCGCAACATCTGTGGCCGACATGGACAGCGAAACGTCGACCACCAGCATAACCGTCGCTCGGTTGCGGGCGACTTTGGTCTCCGAAATCGGACCAGCCAATGAAATGATGACCAGAACAAGTGACAACAGCGCACTGATAGCTACGACATGGCGCAGGCGTGCCGACGACTTATTCCCCAGTGACCCAACGATGGTGAAGTTGCCAAAGGCAATGGCACGTTGCTTTCGCTGCTTAGTGCTGATCCAATAGGCCACGGCTGCCACGAGAGGCAGAGCGAGTGCGAGCAGCCACCCTGGGTGCGCAAAAGTTGAGTTTAGGAACGTCATCGCGGTATCAGTTTCCTCACATCCAGTCGCCTAAACAGTCGCGTATAAACCAGTGGCTATAGCCGGTTAGTCGGTGGCCCAAAAAAGATAGCACTAACAAGCGGTTACTCAGACGCTAATGTTGGCCAATTTGTCGAGCAAAATCCAGTACCCAATCGGAATCCGTACGCAAGGTAATAACGCGAGCACGGCATTTGCGCAGTTCATTGATTACACGCTCGTGGTGGGCACGAGCCTGAGCTGCATACTCGGCGCGGGTCTTGTCGTTGATGTTGAGTTCAATGGTCTCGCCGGTAGCTGAATCCGCCATGACCACCGGGCCTTCGCCGGGTAAGGCTTCATCGGCTGGATCTACCAGGCGAATCGCCATAATCTCTGTCGAGGCCGAGGCAACGCGCAGCGGGCGCGCCCAATCGAGTGATCCAAGGAAATCCGAGATGACAACCAACAGCCCAGCGCGCGGAGCCTGAGTCATTACTGTGTCAATATCCGCTGCGAGGTTATGCTCAGCAGTCGCGTCAGCCAACTGCTTGAGCAGCATCAAGCTGTGGGCACGGCCCTGGCCCGCGGGCACTGGAGTGCCACCGGCGATTAATCCAGTTCGGGACCCCGGGGCGTCGTTAAGCATCGTCACAGCGCCGGCAGCGGCGGTGAGCAGATGTCGTTTGGTGGTATCGGCCAATCCCGTGGACAGACGTGCGGCGGGTTCGGCGACGATCCAGCACTCCAGCTCACGCTCGGCCTCGGAGGTGCGAACGTGCGGCACTCCAGTGCGGGCTGTCACTGCCCAGTTCATCTGGCGAACATCATCGCCGATGACATATTCGCGGGAGCCAACCGGCTCAGAGCCATCTCCAGTAGCGGTGGAGAGAAAGCTGCCGCGCAAAAGTCCGTTGAGCTTACGCGTAACAGTTAGCTCTAAGTACGCCAGGACGCGTGCAAGATCGTCTTCACGAGCTGACATTAGGAGGCAGTGCCCTCATCGGAGCCAGTGCTCGCGCCTTGGGGAAGGCGCACGTGAGACAACACGATGTCAATAATCCGTTCGGGAGTAACGCCATCGGCCAGGCCCTCATAGGACAGGACCAAGCGATGACGCAGCACGTCGGGAAGCACGGAGACCACATCGTCCGGCACGACATAGTCGCGACCGGAAAACAGCGCGTGGGCGCGGGCAGCCGCGACAGCACCAAGAGTTGCACGCGGTGATGCGCCATAGGAAAGCCAGCGGTCGACATCCTTCAACTCCGCCCGCATCGGATTGCGGGTGAGTTCGATGACGGCCACGATGTAGTCAATCAGTGTGTGGTGGACAAAGACTTCGCGGGTAGCGCGCTGCAGTTCCCGAACGCTCTCTGGGGTGAGAATCTGCTGCGCGACTGGAGGGGTGGCTCCCATGCGGTAGACAATCTCCCGCTCTTCCGCCGGAGTGGGGTAACCCACGAGGACCTTAAATAGGAAACGGTCCCGCTGGGCCTCCGGCAGTGGGTAGACACCCTGGTTTTCGATTGGGTTTTGCGTGGCCAGAACCAAAAACGGCTCCGGTACTGGCGTGGACTCCCCTGCGATGGACACCTGGTGCTCTGCCATGACTTCCAGCAGAGCCGACTGCACCTTCGCCGGTGCGCGGTTGATTTCATCAGCGAGCACGATATTTGACATGACCGGGCCGGGCTCGACAATGAACTCCGAGGTGTCCTGGCGGAAAATCCGGGTGCCGACAATATCTGATGGCACCAAATCCGGAGTGAACTGGATACGGGAGTAGGACCCACCCATCACTGTGGCAAAAGTAGACACTGCCAGAGTTTTCGCAACACCCGGAACACCTTCGAGCAGGACATGACCTCCTGCGAGCATCGCGATGAAGAGCTGCTTAATCAGGTGCTCCTGGCCAACCACAACCTTCCCCAGCTCCGCGTATGCGCGCTCGAGGTCCGTGTGGTCAGTGGGCGTTGGGTAGGTCACAGAGAAACCCTTCTTTAGGTCGGTCGCCCGACCTGTAGAACACGTCGTTAGAAACTAGACGAGGCGGACAACGTTCGGTGTCATTCCGTTATAACGGACTGGCGAAATCTTAACCACAGAACCGGACTGCGGTGCCTCAATCATCTTGCCATCGCCCAGGTAGATAGCGACGTGGCCATGACCATTCGGGCCCCAGAATAGCAGGTCACCACGCTTCATCTGAGATGCCGGGTAGTGCTTTCCGCGCTGGTACTGGTAGCCGGTGTAGTGAGGCAGGTCAATGCCGACAGCGGCGTAGGCGTACAGAGTCAGGCCCGAGCAGTCGAAACCAATCTTGTTGTAGTCGCCGTGGGAGTCAGCTACTCCGCCGTCACGGATGCCCTTGGTCGGGCCGTTGGCGTTGCCGCCGCCCCATGCGTATGGGACACCGAGCTGCCCCATCGCGCGTGCGATGACAGTCTCGACCTTCTGGCTGGAAGAACCCGAGGTGCTCTGACCAGTCTCTGGATTCGTCGGCGCCACAGTCTGCGCCGGGGTGCCGCTTGACGACGAGCTGTCGGTGCTAGAAGATTCCGAGGTCTCGGTGGACTCAGAGGAGTCCGAAGATTCGGTCGTCTCAGAGGAACTGGTGGAGCCAGTGGAGTCGGTCGAGCTGCTAGAACCAGTCGAGCCAGTGGAGCCCGTAGAACCAGTCGAGTCGGTAGAGCCAGTGGAACCAGTCGAGTCAGTTGAGCTAGTGGAACCAGTCGAGCCCGTAGAACCAGTGGTGCTAGAGCTTTCATCTGTGGACTCAGAAGAGGAATCCTCATCAGTCTGGTTCGACTGCGCCTCGGCGCGAGTCTTAGCTGCGGCTTCCTCAGCGGCCTTCTTGGCAGCGGCGTCTTCCGCTTCCTTGCGGGCCTGCTCGTTCTCGTAATTCTGGCGCTGGGAGTTCAGCTCGTTGACCGCGTTTCGGGCTGCATCCAAAGATGCCTTTGCGGCATCGCGATCGACCTGAGCCTGCTGGTAATCAGCTTGCTCCTTTTGAAGCTCCTCGTTTGCCTCGGAGTACGCGTTCTGAGCATCGGTGTTTCGCTGGTTTGCGGTGGCTTCCGCCTGCTGAGCCTCGTCACTCTTCTTGCGAAGCGTGGACTCCTGGTTAGCAGCCTCCGTTCGATTCTTATCCAGAGAGTCAACGGTCTGCTCTTGACGATTCGCTTCGCGACGCAAAGCGGACAGACGGTTAATAGCCTCGGATGCATCTCGCGCACCCTCGAGAATTGAGCCACTGGAACGTCCCTGGCGCATGATGGTGCGTGCTAGCTCGTCGAACTGCTTCTGGGCACTAGCGAGCTCAGCGCGGGAACGGTCGAGTTGGGTTCGCGCCTCGTCGACCGCCTCGCGCGCACGGTTAGCGGCATCTCGAGCGTTCTCAAGGTCCACCATGGCCTTGTTGACATCCTCGCGCAGAGTGCCCATGCGTAGCTCGAGGTCAGATACCCGGCGCTCGCTGGAAGTTACCTCGGCGACCAGGGACTGCAAGTACGACTCGGCGTTAGAGGCCGCCTCACGCGCTTGACGGATCTGGGCGTCGCTCGGATTCAGTGGTTGTGCAGCTGCGACCTGAGTGTTCGTCGCCAGAAGACCCGCCGTGATAATACCGGCAATTGGACGAGTCCAATATGATGCACGGACTTTGCGATTACTCGGCACCGCGTTACTCCTACATTTCTCCTATGGGTGCGTTCACGCCTCAGAATCGACACCAGCGACTTCCCCATCGTTGGATATCTTCCCGTTGTTGCCTCCAGGTCTTGAGTGGAACTTCGAAAAACGTCGAACCGAAACCAAAACCAAAAGCAACAGCGGCGCTCCCGCGAGTTTTCATTGGTCAATACTGGACCCTTGAGTCCACTATTGGCATCACGAAGCACTTTACGGGTCAAAAAGCTCTAAAAAAACATAAGTAACAAAATTACCAACTGTCCCCCACTTTGTAACCGTTTCGTTATATGCCGTGGCCTGCGGTTATGATGAGCCCCGGTTTTCTGTGTGAATTATGTCACTATGTGGTGACTTATCGGCGTGCCGGACTGCCGCGGACCTTTACCTGGGGTACCGGTCATAAGAAAAGGTCAAGCGCTCATGCTTGACCTTGGCGAAAATCGTTGACACGGTTACGGCGACTGCAACAGTGTTATCCAATTGAGATAGTGACTGAGTTCTCCACTGCTACCAGTTTTTGGGGCATTTACCCTGTCCCTTGCCGTGGGGTGGAAAACCCGGGGACGGTGAATGTATTCAGTGGGGCCGTTAACTCCAGCGTCCGTCGTAAAGCGAACTCTTAGGCGGTTGGGCGTGTGCGTAGCCAGTAGAACGTCAGCCCGACGAAGAGTGCGACGATAACGACGCCTGCGATGAGGCTGTAAAGAGTCCACGGGACGACGTAGTTAGTGAGCTCGTGCAAATAGGCATCGAGACCCGCCGGATAGTCTCGTGGAGTCTCCATCATTGCGTGGTCGGCGCGTTCAATGGCTGCGCGGGGGAAATCGGCAGATGCGGTGGCCACATTGCCCGGTGTGCGCACGACAGTGGTGCCGCCGACTTGGTCCGCTACTTGGCGGGCAAAGGAAAAGATGTCGGTGTTCTTTTGTTCGGCGACGGGGTAAATCTTCTCGCTATCTAGGTAGATGATATTGAAAATGCGCACCCCCCGATTTGCTGCATCGTCGACAATTGGCTGGACCGCTTCTCGGAGCTGTGGGTTATTTGTCACGATGTTGTCGGTGCGTAGCTGAGCGACCACCTTCTCGACGGTTTCTTTCGCTGCCTGTGAATCTGCTGGCGTATGCATTAATTGCCTTCCGTATCGTGCTCCTGTTTTGCGTGAGAATGGTTTCCACGCGCCCCAATTTGGCGGAGATGCTGCTTCGTTTGTCCTATCTATAATGGCCTGCTCTGGATGTGAACGGGGGTAGCGTGACTCGGCGCGCCGCGAGCAATCTACATACAGAACGTTCGTACTGTTATTGTTGATGCAAGGACGGTAACGCTTCCTTAAAAACGTGTGTGTGGGCTCGTGTGCCCCGCGTCGTGATTATTGCTTTAATTGGTTGATAAGGGGCGGCGTGATCGCACCTATGCCTTGTGGAGAGCCGAAATTCGAGTGCCGGACTCTTCAGTTAAGGCGACAATTCACCCGAATAGAAATGGAGCTGACTGTGGCTGAAAGCAAGAACTCTTTCAACGCCCTGCGCAAGCTTGAGGTCGGAGACAAGTCTTATGACTACTTCGCTCTTGACGCCGTGCCGGGTATGGAGAAGCTGCCTTACTCGTTGAAGGTTCTCGGTGAGAACCTGCTGCGCAACGAAGATGGCGCCAACATCACTGAGGAGCACATCAAGGCTGTCGCCAACTGGGTTCCTTCGGCTGATCCGTCGATCGAGATTCAGTTCACCCCTGCTCGCGTTATTATGCAGGACTTCACCGGCGTCGCCTGTGTTGTTGACCTGGCTACCATGCGTGAGGCTGTTAAGACTCTCGGCGGCGACCCGGATCAGGTTAACCCGCTGAACCCGGCAGAGATGGTCATCGACCACTCGGTCATCATCGAGGCCTTCGGTAGCGAAGACGCTCTGGCTAAGAACGTCGAAATTGAGTACCAGCGCAATGATGAGCGCTACAAGTTCCTCCGTTGGGGTACTGGCGCATTCTCCAACTTCCGCGTTGTTCCTCCGGGAACCGGTATTGTCCACCAGGTCAACATCGAGTACCTGGCTCGCGTTGTCTTCGAGAACAACGGCCTGGCATACCCGGACACCTGTGTTGGTACTGACTCTCACACGACCATGCAGAACGGCCTGGGCATCCTGGGCTGGGGTGTCGGTGGTATTGAGGCTGAGGCCGCAATGCTTGGCCAGCCAATCTCCATGCTCATTCCGCGCGTCGTTGGCTTCAAGCTGACTGGCGACATTCAGCCGGGTGTTACCGCAACCGACGTTGTGCTCACCGTCACCGATATGCTGCGCCAGCACGGCGTCGTCGGCAAGTTCGTAGAGTTCTACGGCGCTGGCGTCTCCAAGCTGCCGCTGGCCAACCGTGCGACCATCGGTAACATGTCGCCAGAGTTCGGTTCCACCGCCGCAATCTTCCCGATCGACGATGAGACCGTCAAGTACCTGGCCCTGACTGGCCGTGACAAGGAGACCCTGGAGCGCGTCGAGGCTTACGCCAAGGCTCAGGGCATGTGGTTGGACGAGAACACTCCGGAGGCTGAGTACTCCGAGTACCTCGAGCTGGACCTGTCCACCGTCGTTCCGTCCATCGCTGGCCCGAAGCGCCCGCAGGACCGCATCGAGTTGGCTTCCGCCAAGGAGCAGTTCCGCAAGGACCTGCACAACTACTCCGACGGCGAGATTAAGGGCGCTGTCAAGGCTTCCGCACCGACCTCCGAGCTGGCCGCAGACTACAACGAGTCCCGCGAGGGCCACGGCGAGTCCGCCGCTAACGGCGCTGAAGGTCGCCCGAGCTCCCCGATTACCGTCACTTCCCCGAAGGGCGGCGAGTACACGCTCGACCACGGTATGGTCGCTATCGCTTCCATCACCTCTTGTACCAACACCTCCAACCCGTCGGTCATGATTGGCGCTGGTCTGTTGGCACGCAAGGCTGTCGAGAAGGGCCTGCAGGCAAAGCCGTGGGTCAAGACCATTTGTGCTCCGGGCTCCCAGGTTGTTAACGGCTACTTCAAGCGCGCTGACCTGTGGAAGGACCTCGAGGCTCTGGGCTTCTACCTGTCCGGCTTCGGTTGTGCAACCTGTATCGGTAACTCCGGTCCGCTGCCGGCTGAGATTTCCTCCGCCATCAACGAGGCCGACCTGGCTGCTACCGCGGTTCTGTCCGGTAACCGTAACTTCGAAGGCCGCATCTCCCCTGACGTGAAGATGAATTACCTGGCCTCCCCGATTCTGGTTATCGCCTACTCTATCGCCGGTACCATGGACTTCGACTTCGAAACCGACGCCCTGGGTCAGGACGCAGAGGGCAACGATGTCTTCCTGCGCGACATTTGGCCGTCCACGGAAGAGATCGAAGCAACCATCGAGGCCTCCATCTCCTCCGAGCTGTACGACGAGGACTACAAGGATGTCTTCGCTGGTGACGAGCGCTGGCAGAACCTGCCGACCCCGGAGGGCAAGACCTTCGCTTGGGACGACAAGTCCTCCTACATCCGCAAGGCACCGTACTTCGACGAGATGGAAATGGAGCCGGCACCGGTTTCCGACATCAAGGGCGCTCGCGTCCTTGCTGCCCTGGGTGACTCGGTGACCACCGACCACATCTCCCCGGCTTCCTCCATTAAGCCGGGCACCCCGGCTGCTCAGTACCTCGACTCCATGGGCGTTGAGCGCAAGGACTACAACTCCCTGGGTTCCCGCCGTGGTAACCACGAGGTCATGGTGCGCGGCACCTTCGCTAACATCCGCCTGCAGAACCAGCTGCTTGACGGTGTTACCGGTGGCTACACCCGCGACTTCACCCAGGAGGGTGGCCCGCAGGCCTTCATCTACGACGCTGCCATGAACTACAAGGAGGCTGGCACTCCGCTGGTCGTCGTTGGTGGTAAGGAATACGGCACCGGTTCCTCCCGTGACTGGGCAGCTAAGGGCACCCTGCTGCTGGGCGTCAAGGCTGTTATCGCTGAGTCCTTCGAGCGTATCCACCGCTCGAACCTCATCGGCATGGGCGTTGTTCCGCTGCAGTTCCCGGAGGGTGAGTCCTGGAAGTCCCTGGGCATCGATGGCACTGAGACCTTCGACATCGCTGGTCTGGAGGAGCTGAACAACGGCTCCATCCCGAAGACCGTCAAGGTTACGGTTACCAAGGAAAACGGCGAGTCCTTCGACTTCGACGCTGTGGTCCGCATCGATACCCCTGGTGAGGCTGACTACTACCGCCACGGCGGTATTCTGCAGTACGTCCTGCGCAACATGATCAAGGGCAACTAGTTTCCCTTTGACTCGTGCGCGCTAGGGCTTGTTACAAGCAGCGCTTCTAGAGGCCGGTAGGTAGCGCTAGCCCGCGGATTCATACCCCACGGGCTAGCGCCCTGCCGGCCTCGGGTTTCTCTACCCCAACCAAGATGAGGCTTGGGAAGTATAGGAATGGCGCTGCCACGTCATGCAGTGAAACATGTCCCTGGGCGTCGCCGGCAAGAAAAGAGTTTCCTTATGCCAAAAGTGAGTAACCAGGATTTAGCTCAACGGCGGCACGAAATTCTCGACGGCGCTCGGCAGTGCTTTGCAGAATTCGGCTACGACGGCGCAACGGTCTCTCGTCTGGAGTCCGCTACCGGTAAGTCTCGCGGTGCTATCTTCCATCACTTCGGATCCAAAGAAGGTCTGTTCTTAGCATTGGCCGAAGAAGATGCCGCAAATATGGCGGAAGTCGCGGAGGCTTCCGGATTAGTGGAAGTTATGCGTGACATCGTGGCGAACCCAGACAAGCATGGCTGGCTGGGAACTCGCCTTGAGATTGCCCGTCGCCTTCGCAGCGATCCGGAGTTTAAGGGCCAATGGTTGGGCCATCAGGATCAATTGGATGACGCTGTTGCCCACCGATTGACCCAGACATCCTCATCCGGCTCCCTGCGGTCGGATTATTCGGTTCGCACGATGCAGCTTTTTCTCGAGCTGATGCTCGATGGCATCATCGTTCGTCTGGCATCTGGTCGCACTGTCGACGAATTGGATTCCGTGCTTGATTTAGTTGAAGACAGCTTACGGCGCAAGGACTAGCCGCTCAGGCTAGGCCTGATAGCGTTACGTACCACCCGCTCCCCTAATACGGGAGCGGGTTTCGGCTTTCTGCCGTGCATTTACCCCGTTTGACCGGTGAAGATGCATAGATTTCACTCAATATGGACTAAGCTGTCTATTTATGAGTGTGGGTAAGTTTTTGTTGGTGGCGCTCCGCCCCGCAGATGGTGCGGGGCAAGCCGAGTACCAGGACTTTCTGGATTCCACCGGGCTTGAGCCCAGCCAGTTGGATCTGTTTACCATTGACGCTGTCGGCGCTATGTTGCCCGACCTGACCTCCTATGACGGCGTATTTGTCGGAGGCAGCCCATTTAACATCACCGACCTTGAGCATTCGGGTTTGCAGAAGTATTCGCACGATGTGCTTTACGACGTACTTAGGAGTCCTGTCCCCGCACTGCTTATCTGCTACGGCGCTAGCTACACAGCCTTTACTTCGGGTGGTTTGGTTAACCTGCGCCACGGCGAAGTAGCGGGTTCTACCCGGGTAGAGCTCACCGAAGCCGCCACTCAAGATCCAATAGCTTCGGTGTTGCCTCCGGTTTTTTATGCGTTGACTGGCCACAAGGAATCCGTTGCGGAACTTCCCAATCACGCAACTTTGCTTGCCACAGGTCCAACCTGTCCGGTGCAGATGTACTCGATCGGATCGAATAACTGGGTTACCCAATTTCATCCGGAGATGAATGCTAACGGACTGCTCCGCAGAATGTCTTTCTACACCGACGTCGGTTACTTTGACCCGGAGGAAGTCGATGCGATTCGACTAAAGGTATCTGATGTGGACCTCCAGGCCGTCTCGTCAATCATCCCCCGATTTATGCACGTATGTACGCATGCAGCCAATCCGAGCCTGCTAGTGGTGCAGTAGTCTCCGTCCCCCTCTAGCTCCCTTTTTCACGAAATTTGTTCCCGCAAATGTCTACCTCCGCCAAGCCCTTCCTCCTGCTTTCCACACGCGGCGAAGATGCCGCAGCTCACGCTGAACATCTCTCATTTGCCAGGAGGTGTGCATTGGCGCCGGCAAAGTTGCATCAAATTCGCCTGGAACAGTCTCGTCCGGGGAATCTGAATCTAGATAACTACTCGGGCGTAATCGTTGGCGGAGGTCCCTTTAACGCCTCTGATGACGATAAGAGCTATCTACAGAAGGAAGTCGAAACCTGGTTCGAGGATTTGTTGGCAGAAGTGCTCGAACGAGACTTCCCCTTCTTCGGAGCTTGTTATGGCGTCGGCCTGCTCGGTACTGCTGGCCATGGCCGTGTCTCCCGCAAGCACGGGGAGCAGGCAGCTGTAATCGAAGTAGCTGCAACTCCAGATGGCGAATCAGATCCAATTCTTGATGGTTTACCGGCCCACTTTCACGCCATCGTCGGCCACAAGGAGGCCATCGAAGAACTGCCTGGCGACGCTACGTTGTTGGCAACTGGAAAGGACTGCCCCGTACAGATGTTTCGGTTGGGCCGCAATGCATATGCGACGCAGTTTCACCCGGAATTAGATGCCAACACGTTTGCCCAGCGTCTCCAGATTTACGCAAATGAGGGCTACTATTTACCAGGAACAGATCTTGAAGCGGTGTCGGCCGCGCGACAGTTGGATGTTGCTCGAAGTGGGCGTATTCTTCAGAATTTCGCTCGGCTTCATACCGCATGTAGAGACTAATTAGTTTTATCTAGTGGCAATAAGCAAAAGGAATGTGATTGTCGCATGGAGAGGTGGAATCCCGATTCGGCACTTGCCGGACAGTCACCATCAATTGAAATGTCTGTGCTGCGATCCGGCGCGATTATTATTGCCGTCACCGGCTTTTTGTGGCAGGTTGAATCGGCTGTTCGTTCTGTCCCCTTTGAAAACTTTCTGAGCCACTGGTTCCCTTTTGCATCACTGCTCATATTCATTCTCAGCGATATGTTGCTGATTTGGGCTGTGATTAATAATACGCGGCGAGGCCTTATTACCGCACTGCGTGTGCCGATGTACATCATGTTGGTTTTCCTGATGTTGGTTTCAACCTATTGGGATCTCCCTCATAACGTCGTTGGAAATGCGCTCTGGTATAGCCCATTTTCAGGTTTAGCCCTCGCTGCATTTGCTCTGACAGTGCCACTCCACATCAGTTTGTCCGTGATGGTATTTGTTCCCGGACTTATTGCGGTCATTAATTCGTGGTTGCTGGGACACACTTTTTGGCTCGACATGTTGTCGGATGTCGGATTCAATCTCATCAACACTTTTCCATTTGTGATTATTGCGGGCTCTGCACAACCCGTCGCAAGACTTATTGACTTCACCTACGAGAACTCTCGAAAGGTGAATGAGAGAGCGGAGCGCATGCGTGTCCGCGGCGAGGCGATGAGCAGCTTCAACGCCTATGTCCATGACTATGTATTGGCCGCATTGTCTGCAATTGGTAAGGGCTCTAAGATTGACTTCTCGCTAGACGAGCAGACCGGGCTGTTTTTCTCGCCTCGGCAAACAGTAAGCGGTAGAACTTTTGCGGAGTCCGTACGAGCGCAATTGATGTCGGTGAGCCCCGACATTGGGGTAACGCTAGATACCAGCGAAGAAGGCGGTCCAGTTCGGCTGCCAGGAGAAGTTGCTAACACGTTCCTATTAGCCGCAACCGAGGTGGCAAATAATGCCAAGCGTCACGCAGGTGCCGCAGCGGAAAAGAAATGCCACATTCGTGTTGCCTCGGGAGAGGTGTCTATTGATTTTCGTGACGATGGCACCGGGTTCGACCCCGAGGGAATTGACCCGCATCGTGCAGGTATCCGGTTGAGCGTTAAAGGGCGAATGGAGGCCCTTCGCGGTGGAGATGCTCTGGTTAATTCAAAGCCTGGGAAAGGTACTCAGGTTATTCTCAAATGGCACGGTAATACCTCTCCTGTGGAAGAGGAAGATGTAGTCGATTCCTCCGCTCACACGACATCGCTGTATGACCTCATGGGAATGTCAATTGTTTTTTCCTGGCAGTTCTACGGCGCGATCGTCGGCGTGTTGTTCATGGTTCTAGTCAGTAATGGACAATTATTTACCGCGGCCGGGCAAATCAGTCTGGCATTAGCGATCGGCCTTCTCGGGCTGATTATGTATGGCCGCCATTCACAATTGCCGTTAGCCCGTGCAATTGTAACTGGTGTCGCGATCGTTGTATTAGCTGTGGTGGGGCTCTACCAGCCCATTCCAAATAATTTGGAATGGTCGTATTTCTGGCACTTTAGCTTAATTTCTTTTGCATCTGCATTGCTCGCCATCCGCGGCCGCCCCTGGGTTGCGCTGAATTCAGTGCTCGGTGGCGCGATCATGGTGGAGCTTCTCAAGTTCTTCCCCTTTGCCCCCTCGGATACGACCCACATCAGTATCTCTGGAGTTGACCTGTTAGTTCGCTCCGTGATGTTGGTCGCGGGAATTTTGACGTCCATCATGGTCCGCTTTTTTATGCGCACCGTTCCGCAGTCTATTCAGGATTATAATCGTGCGCTGTACGCTGCCGGGGCCGCCAAAGAGTACGAAATTAGCAGCCAGAGTAACTACGAGTGGCTGCAGCGCCGGGTCGGCCCCATTTTTAGCGCCGCTGCAGTTTTGGAAGAACCGACCCCGCGACTGCAGTTGCGTGCGCGGCTTACAGAGCAGCTTCTCCGAGACGTCCTACGTTCGCCGCATCTAAATGTTGGGTCCCTTCACCAAGCTGTTTGGGACGCCCGCGCAAGAGGTGTTCATGTCCGGCTCCTCGATGACCGCAATCACACGCAGGCCGTTTCCGATAGCACCGATGTGCGCCGTATTCCGCTTGTCGACGACGATTCCGCGGTGGCCAAGTTGATGCCGAACTTCCTCGAAGCAATCGATAACGCCGAAGAAGGATCGGTAACAATTCGCCTATTGCCCCCGGGCAGACGTGCATTTGCATCTATTTCTGATGACAATGGAGTGCAAAGGTTTGATGAAGCCGGTGAGAGGATAGTGATGTCACGTGACTAGGGAGAATATTGCGGGAATGAGCAATGCTTCCATCGACGTCTCGGCTGCAATTGACTCCGACAACATCGGAGATTACAGCGTGCAGTCGGATCGTTTGCTTCGCGTTGCTGCGATTGATGATCATGCCTTGACTCTGCAGGGGCTCGAAACCCTACTTTCTGCAGAGCCAGACTTTGAGCTCGTCGGCTGTTATCAAACTGTGCCGGAGCTACTGGCCGATGTGGGCACCGATGACCGCCTGGATGTGGTCGTGCTGGATCTACGGCTGGCGGATAATTCAGATCCAGCGCAGAACGTTCTGTCGCTGGAATTGGTTACCGATCACGTGCTCATCCTCTCGTCAGCTGAAAGCCCATACCTTGTCCGAAAGGCAGTGCGTACCGGAGTGATGGGGGTTGTGCAAAAATCGGAAACCCCGGAGACAATCGTGTCTGCAGTACGGCTGGCGGCACTTGGCAAGGGCGCTCTGACTACAGAATGGGCATCGGTAGTTGACTCTGATCCCCTGCTCGACTCTGTCGATCTGTCAGAACGCCAGCGTGAGGTACTGGAGCTTTACGCCTCCGGTGAGTCGACGAAGCGAGTCGCGTCGATGACAGGGCTGACACCGAACACCGTGTTGGACTACTTGGGTCGTATTCGAGCCAAGTATGCGGCAGCTGGCCGGGCCGAGAACAGCCTTAACAAGTCGGAGATGTATAGGCTCGCTCAGCAGGACGGTTACCTGCCAGGGCCAATGGATCCGTCTTAAGCCAGCTCGACGATTTCCATGTAGTCGTCGCTCCAGAGGTCTTCGGTGCCGTCGGGAAGCACGATGACGCGCTCGGGCTCTAGCGCCTTGACCGCACCTGGATCGTGGGTAACCAGTACGACGGCCCCGGTGTAAGTGCGCAGTGCGTCGAGCACCTGTTCGCGGGACTGAGGGTCGAGGTTGTTAGTGGGCTCGTCGAGAAGCAGGACGTTTGCGCGGGAGCTAACCAGCGTCGCCAGCGCCAGACGTGTCTTCTCACCACCGGAGAGGGTTCCCGCTGGCTGCTGCAGCTTGTCGCCGGAGAACATAAAGGCACCGAGCAGGCTCCGCAGTTCCGGCTCGTTGACGTCAGGGCAGGCGTAGACCGTGTTTTCCCAGACAGTCTTGTCCGGGTCAATCGTGTCATGCTCCTGGGCGAAATAGCCGATGCGCAGGCCGTGGCCGGAGACAATGCCGCCTTCGCCATCGGTGCGCTCCACACCGGCGAGTAGCTTCAGCAGCGTCGTCTTACCAGCGCCATTGAAGCCGAGGACAACCACGCGGGACCCCTTGTCAATCGCAAGATCCACACCGGCGAAGACTTCCAACGAACCATACATCTTGGTCAGTCCCGTGGCGTTGAGCGGAGTCTTGCCACAGGGCGCCGGTTCTGGGAAGGAAATATGAGCGACCTTATCCTCGACACGGACCTCGTCGAGACTGTCCATCATGCGCTCAGCACGAGCCACCATCTGCTTGGCCGCACGGGCCTTCGTCGCCTTCGCGCCTAGCTTCTCGGCCTGCTTGCGCAGTGCGCTGGCCTTCTTCTCCGCGTTGGCGAACTCACGGCGACGTCGAGCCTCATCGGTCGCGCGTGCCGTCAGGTAGTTCTTCCAGCCCATGTTGTACACATCAGCTTCGGCGCGCACTGCATCGAGGAACCAGACTTTGTTACACACGGCCTCGAGCAGCTCGACATCGTGCGAAATCATAATCAAGCCGCCCTCATGCTTACTGAGGAATTCGCGCAGCCAGGTAATCGAATCCGCATCGAGGTGGTTCGTCGGCTCGTCGAGAAGCAGCGTCGTGGCGGACTTGCCCGAGCCTTCGGTCGCGGCGAAGAGGATCTGCGCAAGCTCGACGCGGCGGCGCTGACCACCCGAAAGCGTCTTCAGTGGCTGGTCGAGTACGCGCTCCGGCAACCCCAGCGCGTCGCAAATGCGGGCTGCCTCGGCGTTCGCCTCGTAGCCGCCGAGGTCGTGGTAGCGCTCCTCGAGCCGCGAAAACTTCCTAATCGCCGCATCGCGCTTTGTGTCAGTGGTCGCGGTCTCCATGATCTCCTGCTGGCGATCCATGCTGCGGCGGATTTGGTCAAGGCCTCGCGCCGACAGCACACGGTCGCGGGCGGAGATGTCGATGTTGCCCTCGCGCGAGTCCTGCGGCAGGTACCCGATCGAGCCAGAGCGCACTACTGAACCGCCATAGGGCTCAGTTTCACCGGAGAGAATACGCATAGTCGTCGTTTTGCCAGCACCATTTCGCCCGACGAGTCCAATCCGGTCTCCCGGCTGGACACGCAGCTGCTCACCCGGTGCAGTGAGCAGGGTACGGGCGCCGACTCGGACTTCAAGGTCATGGGTCACAATCACGAACGAGTAGCCTACCAGTTATGACTTCATTTCCCGTGACCGCCTCCGTCATCGGCCTCGGGCCCGCCGGAAGAATCGCCGCCCACCGCGCATCCGCTCGCGGCTGGGATGTCACCGCTTACGACCCCGCCGGTGGCACACTGCCCTCGACGATTGGTCTCTGGTGCGAACAACTCCCCGACTGGTTGCCCACCGACTTCCTCGCCGCCACATTTCAACCCAGCGTCATTCTTGCCGACGGCACCGAACGTCAGCTCACCCGCACCTACGGCGTTATTAACAAGGACTGCCTGCAAGAACTTGGCGGTTTCCACATCAAACGCCGCGCACTCATAGATTCTGAAACCACGGATACGGACATCACAATTGTCACCACCGGGCGCACACACGCCGCAGTCGGGCGAGGTGGGCAGGTACGGCAGCTCGCCATCGGGCACATCTTTTCGCTTGACGACGTCCCCAGCGCCCACCGCCGCGCAGTCCTCATGGACTTCACCCCAGCAGACCTGAATGCCCCAAAGGCAGAGCCGGCTAGTTTCTCCTATCGCATTTTCTTGGATGACAGGACCTTCCTCATTGAAGAGACTATCCTCGCTACTCCGACTCCTATGGTTGACGGGTATCGTGGCGAAGCCGGTGCGCCAGTCGGCAGCGGCGGTGAGGCCGATGACTCCGTACTTCTAGCGCTGTTGCGTAGACGCCAAAGTGCACGGTTGAAGTCCCTGGGGCTTTCGGAAGATCTGGCCATCGACGAAGAAGTGGTGTCCTTTCCCCTACTGGCAAACCTTCCCTCTCGCCGCGGTGACGTGACGCACAGTGGACCATCCATGGGCACTCTCTTCGGCTTTGCTGGTGGTTGGATGCATCCTGCCACTGGTTACTCGGTGGGTTCGGTTATCGAAGATGTCGACCGCTTCTTGGCCGATATGGAAAAGAAGGGAAGCCGGACGCTGGGGACGTCGTTAAGCATGCGATTGCAGCGATGGTTACGCGAACGTGGACTCGCGGCGTTGTTGGGGTTCGATGCACGACAGACGAGTGCGTTTTTTCGGGCGTTCTTTTCGTTGCCGGAGAGGGACGTGTTTGCCTATTTGATAGGGACTTCCCCACTGACGACGCTTCGCGCTATGGCGAAAGTGGCCGTGCCTTTGCTGAAAATGAGTCCGCGTACGTGCGGAAAGCTCATCGCTGGGTTTGTGCGGGGACCTGGGAGATGGAGAACTCGTTGACCGGGAGCATATACATCAGCCGATTTGTGGGGTGATACCAACAATTAAAGCGGTGTGGTTTTTGCATTCACCGGAGTACAAACGCTTATGATAAATGAATGACTTCGACGCAATCTGAGGAGACTTCCTCACAAAACCATAAGCTTCAGCGCAGGCTGAGAGCTCGCCACCTGAACATGATTGCCATTGGTGGTGCCATTGGTACGGGCCTGTTTGTTGCCTCCGGTGCGACCATTTCGCAGGCCGGTCCAGGCGGTGCGCTTATCGCTTACGCTCTTATCGGCATCATGGTGTGGCTGGTTATGCAGTCTCTCGGCGAGATGGCCGCTTACCTGCCGGTGCCCGGTTCCTTCCAGGAGTACGGTCGCCGATACGTCTCAGAATCCTTCGGCTTTGCCATGGGCTGGAACTACTGGTTTAACTGGGCGATTACTGTGGCCGCAGAGCTCGTCGCTGCTGCGCTGGTGATGCGCTATTGGTTCCCGGATGTGCCTTCAATCATCTGGTCCGCGCTCTTCCTCGCGATTCTATTCGGGCTGAACGCCCTGTCCGCACGTGCATTCGGCGAGGGTGAGTTCTGGTTTGCGACCATCAAGGTCATTACCGTCATCGTCTTCCTCGTTCTTGGTGTCGGCATGATTTTCGGCATCTTGGGCGGCTCCTCCCCCGGCTTCGAAAACTGGACCACGGGCGACGCCCCATTCGTCAATGGCGGAATGGGACTGTTGGCTGTCTTCGTTGTAGCCGGATACTCCTTCCAGGGCACCGAGATGGTTGGCGTAGCAGCAGGTGAGGCTGAAGATCCTGAGCGTACGATTCCCCGCGCGATTCGCACTATCTTCTGGCGTATCCTGCTGTTCTACATCGGTGCCATCGCTGTTATTGGTTTCCTTATTGCGTACACGGACCCGAATCTTCTGAATGCCGCCGAGGACAATATTTCCATTTCACCGTTCACCCTGGTCTTTGAACGCGCAGGTATCGCGATTGCCGCTGGCCTGATGAACGCCGTTATTCTGACTTCGGTCTTGTCCGCGGGTAACTCCGGTATGTATGTGTCCACTCGTATGCTGTTTTCCCTGGCCCGTCAGGGACACGCTCCGCGTTACTTTGGCAAGCTTTCTGGGCATGGCGTTCCGCTGCGCGCTCTGATTGCCACCGCTGTCATCGGTATGGCTGGCTTCATTACCTCATTGGTAGGCGATGGTGTGGCGTACACCTTCTTGCTGACGCTGTCTGCGCTCGCGGGCTTTATCACCTGGTTTGGTATCTCTTTCAGCCACTACCGCTTCCGCAAGTGTCTGAAGGCCCAGAATATCCCGTTGGATTCGCTTCCCTACAAGGCGAACTTTTTCCCCGCCGGTGCTGTGCTGGCACTGATTATGTGCTTCTTTGTGGTGGCCGGACAGGCACTTGATCCGATTCGCACTGGCGAGAATATCTTCGCTATCCTCACTCCGTACCTGGGTATCCCGGTCTTCGTCCTGCTGTGGTTTATCCATAAGAAGGTCACGGGCTCCAAGCTCGTTGACCCGGCCACCGCAGACATGACTCGCGAATAGCTGCGAAGAGCTGTGAATAGATGCGAGTAGCTATGCATCTCGCATCTAACTCTCACAACTTGGATTAGCAGTCGAAGACAATAGCGACCCCGCTTGGCACTTTTCAGTGCCAGGTGGGGTCGTTTTTAACTCCGAGTCGGACAGCTTGAAAAAATTGCGGGGATGCTCGTGTGAATACGGGCTGCAGATGTGAAACTGTGCAAGTTTATGACGCTTTCAGGCCATTTTTTGAGCCATTTTTGACATAAATGCAGTCAGTAACTCGCATCGCCCTACCGATCCCGGCCATAAACGCAGTCAGCAACTCAAAAAAACAAACGAAAAAGTGCCTAGCTGAACGAGCCAGGAGCTCGTCGCCAAGCACTTTTAACGTAGCGGTTCTCTAATCACCGCTGTCACTGATCATCTAGACCGAGAAGCCGAGAGCGCGCATCTGCTCGCGGCCGTCCTCAGTAATCATGTGTGGGCCCCATGCCGGGGACCAGACCCAGTTGAGGCGGAAGTCGCGGATACCCTCGACCTTCATAACCTCGGAGGCAGTCTGGTCGGTGAGCATATCGGTCAGCGGGCAGGCCGGGGACGTGAGTGTCATGAAGATAGCGGCAATGTCGCCTTCTTCAATCCAGATGTCATATACCAGGCCCAGGTCCACGACGTTGACTCCGAGTTCCGGGTCAACAACCTCGTACATTGCCTCTTCAACCTGGATGGCCAGCTTGTTATCGGCTTCGGTCTGCTCCGGTGCCGGCGGGACGGTGATGGACTCGTACGCATCCCCCTCATCAATCGGAGCACCAGTGGTCATGGTGTCCTCGTCGACAGCATCAGGCTGTGCGGGCGAGGTGGCGTCATTAGCGATTGGTTCAGTCATGGCGATGGCCTTCCTCGTCATTGGTAACGGTTACAGTCGCGGTACCAACGCCGTTGCCTTCAGCGGCGTTGGCCAGAGCCTCAGCGGTCGCGGCCTGGAAAGCCTTCCAACCGAGAAGAGCGCACTTCACGCGGGCGGGGTACTTAGAAACACCAGCGAAGGCAATCCCATCGCCGATAAGGTCCTCATCGCCCTCAATCTTGCCTCGGGACGTGACCATCTTCTCGAACTCGGCAAGCTTGGCCATGGCCTCGTCGACAGTCTTGCCGACAATCTCCTCAGCCATAACTGAGGTGGAGGCTTGCGAGATAGAACAGCCCACGGCGTCATAGGAGACGTCATTGACGACGGTGAGGTCGTCGTTCAGAGTGACGCGAAGCGTGAGTTCATCGCCACACGACGGGTTGACGTGATGCACTTCCGTATTGAAAGGCTCCCGCAAACCCGCATGCTGCGGATGCTTGTAGTGATCCAGGATAACTTCCTGGTACATCTGCTCGAGCTTCATGTCCTTCTCCTTTCTTAAAGTTACGGGGTGACACCGAAGAACTTCTGTGCATGGCGCACTGCGTCGGCAAGCGCCTGAACGTCCTCTTCCGTGTTGTAGATGTAGAAGGATGCCCGGGCGGTCGACTGGGCGTTGAGGATTTGGTGAATTGGCCACGCGCAATGGTGACCGACGCGGATGCACACGCCCTGGTCGTCTAAAACCTGGCCAAGATCGTGCGGGTGAATGCCCTCAACCTTGAAGGAGACTGCAGAGCCACGCTGTTCTGGAGTAGTCGGACCGATGATGGTCACGCCGTCAATTTCCTGCAGCTTCTCCAGTGCGAGCGCGGTCAGGTGGTGCTCATGAGCAGCCACCTTATCCATACCAATGGAATCCAGGTACTTCACCGCAGCCCCCAGACCGACGACCTGGGAAGTCATCATGGTACCCGCCTCGAAGCGCTGCGGAGGCGCCGCGAAGGTGGTCTTCTCCATGGTGACGACCTCAATCATCGAACCACCAGTGAGGAACGGCGGCAGTGCCTCGAGCAGTTCCCGGCGACCGTAGAGCGCGCCGACCCCGTTGGGGCCGAGCATCTTGTGGCCGGAGAACGCCAGGAAGTCCACATCGAGATCCTTGACGTCGACAGGCATATGCGGCACCGACTGGCAGGCATCGAGGACTACCAGCGCACCGACCTCGCGTGCACGGCGCACCATCTCCTTCACATCGGTGACTGCACCGGTGACGTTTGACTGGTGGGTAAAGGCCACTACCTTGGTCTTCTCGCTGAGCTCCAGCGAGTCCACGTCAATGCGGCCGTCCTCAGTCACGCCATACCAACGAAGTGTCGCACCGGTGCGGCGAGCCAGCTCCTGCCACGGCACCAAGTTCGCGTGATGCTCCAGCTCGGTGACGACAATCTCGTCACCTTCGCCGACCTGGTACTGACCTGCGCGGTCGTCGCCAAGCACGAATGCCACTGTGTTCAACGCTTCGGTGGCGTTCTTGGTGAAGACCAGCTCGTCATAGTCGGCGCCGATGAAGCCAGCGATGGCTTCGCGGGCATCTTCGTAGGCGTCCGTGGCCTCCTCAGCGATCTCGTAAGCGCCGCGGTGCACCGGTGCATTGTGGTGGGTTAGGAACTCCACCTCAGCATCGATGACTTGCTTGGGGCGCTGCGAGGTCGCTCCGGAGTCCAGGTAGACCAGCCGCTTTCCGTCACGGACAGTGCGCGACAGAATCGGAAAGTCCTCGCGGAGTGATGGGGTGAGTAGTTCGGCGTTAGGCATTGATGTACTTCTCGTAGCCGTGCTCTTCCAGCTCGTCGGCAAGCTCCGGGCCACCGGAGGTGATGAAGCGACCATCGTGGAAGACGTGGACGAAGTCCGGCTTCACGTAGTTCAGGATGCGCTGGTAGTGAGTAATGATCAGAATGCCGCCGTCGTTTTCGTCCTGGTAGCGGTTAATGCCGTCAGAGACAACGCGCAGAGCGTCGACGTCCAGGCCGGAGTCGGTCTCGTCCAGGATGGCGAACTTCGGCTTCAGCAGGTCGAGCTGCAGAATCTCGTGACGCTTCTTCTCGCCACCGGAGAAGCCCTCGTTGACGGAGCGCTCGGAGAACGACGAATCGATCTCCAGGTCAGCCATTGCCTCACGGACCTCCTTGACCCAGTGACGCAGCTTCGGTGCCTCGCCACGGACAGCGGTCGCTGCAGAGCGCAGGAAGTTGGACATGGACACGCCGGTGACCTCGACCGGGTACTGCATTGCCAGGAAGAGGCCAGCGCGAGCACGCTCGTCGACGCTCATCTCCAGCACGTTTTCGCCGTCGAGGAGAATCTCGCCCTCGGTGACTTCGTAACGCGGGTGACCTGCGATGGTGTAGCTCAGGGTGGACTTACCAGAGCCGTTCGGCCCCATCACAGCGTGGGTTTCGCCGGAATTAATCGTCAGGTTGACGCCCTTCAAAATCTCCTTGGGCTCGGCGGACTCGTCGGTCGGCAGCACCTGCGCGTGGAGGTTACGGATTTCCAAAGTGCTCATAGTGAAATCTTTTCCTTTAATCGGTGTAAGTGGCCTGTCCCCCGGCACTTCCGGGGTGACAGGACGGAAAGGGTGAGAAAGAAGATAAGCGGTTAGAAGCCAGCGGTGTTGAGCTCTTCGTCAACGAGCTTTTCAAGCTTTTCGCGAACGGACTCGACCGGAATCAGGTTGATGACCTCGCTGAAGAAGCCGCGAACCACCAGACGGCGAGCTGCCAGCTCCGGAATACCACGCGAGAGCAGGTAGAAGAGCTGTTCCTCGTCGAAGCGGCCAACGGTGGCAGCGTGCCCAGCACCGGCAATCTCACCGGTTTCAATTTCCAGGTTCGGAACTGCGTCGGCACGCGCGCCTTCGGTGAGCAGCAGGTTGCGGTTGAGCTCGTAGGTGTCGGTGCCCGTAGCTTCTGCACGAATGAGCACGTCTCCCACCCACGCGGTGCGGGCCTCACGATGAGCGACATTCGGCTCGCCCTGCAGCGCGCCCTTGTACATCACGTTGGAGCGGCAGTTCGGCACAGCGTGGTCGACCAGCATGCGGTTTTCAAAGTACTGACCGGCATCGGCGAAGTACACGCCCAGCAGATCGACGTCGCCGCCGGGTGCCGTGAAAGCAACGCGCGGAACGATACGGACAACCTCGCCGCCAAACGTTGCGACAGTGTGGCGCAGCGTAGCATCCCGGCCGACATGAACGTGGTGCGCCGAACCATGAACGGCATCTTCGTTCCAGTTCACCATGGTCACGACGCCCAGCTTGGCGCCGTCGCCGATTACGAACTCGATGTTGTCCGCGAACGTGCCACTGCCTCGGTAGTTAATGACGCAGACGGCCTCGGCATGGGACTGCACGTCAATGACAATGTGGCCGTAGGACACCTTGTCCTCGCCCGGACCATCGATGTCGATGACGACAGGCTCCTTGGACACCGAGTTCTTCGCGAAGGTCACGATGTGCGCATCGTCGAAGTTGGAGTACGCCTGTGCTGCCACGCGGTCCGTTGGGGCGCCGGCGCGACCAAGGCGCTCGTCGTCACGCTTGACGACGTCCACAGCGACGCCATCCTGACCAGCAGTCTCGACCGAAATTGAGGCTGCAACCGGCTCTGCTGCGGTGCCGTTGTGGAGACCGCGGAGCTTACGCAGCGGCGTGAACTTCCACTCTTCATCCTTGCCATGCGGCACGGCGAAGTCCTCCACGTTGAAGGATGTGAAAACGTCGCCCTTGTTCGCCAGCACGCGGCGGCTATGAGCAGCCTGGTTTTCGTTGTTAATCGTCGTAGTCATTGGTATTAACCGACCGAACCTTCCATCTGCAGTTCAATGAGGCGGTTGAGCTCGAGGGCGTATTCCATCGGGAGCTCCTTGGCGATGGGCTCGACAAAGCCGCGCACGACCATGGCCATTGCATCTTCTTCCTCGATGCCGCGGCTCATCAGGTAGAAAAGCTGATCGTCAGAGACCTTGGAAACCGTTGCCTCGTGGCCGAGGGTGACGTCGTCCTCGCGGACATCCACGTATGGGTACGTGTCCGAACGTGAAATCGTGTCCACCAGGAGTGCGTCACACTCGACGTTGGAGTGCGAGTGCTTGGCACCCTTGTTGACCTGCACCAGACCGCGGTAGGCAGCGCGTCCACCGTTGCGGGCCACGGACTTGGACACGATGTTGGAGCTCGTGTGCGGAGCCATGTGCACCATCTTGGCGCCGGTGTCCTGGAACTGGCCCTCGCCAGCCATAGCCACGGACAGCACCTCGCCCTTGGCATGCGGACCGGTCATCCACACTGCCGGGTACTTCATGGTGACCTTGGAACCGATGTTGCCGTCAATCCACTCCATGGTTGCGCCCTCTTCGCACTTGGTGCGCTTGGTAACCAGGTTGTAGACGTTGTTCGACCAGTTCTGGATCGTGGTGTAGCGGCAGCGGCCACCCTTCTTCACGATGATCTCCACAACAGCCGAGTGCAGCGAGTCGGACTTGTAAATCGGAGCGGTACAGCCCTCGACGTAGTGCACGTAGGCATCTTCGTCGACAATAATGAGCGTGCGCTCGAACTGTCCCATGTTTTCCGTGTTGATACGGAAGTATGCCTGCAGCGGGATGTCCACGTGGACGCCCTTCGGCACGTAAATGAAGGAGCCGCCGGACCAGACTGCGGTGTTAAGAGCGGAGAACTTGTTGTCACCGGACGGAATGACGGTGCCGAAGTACTCCTTAAACAGCTCCGGGTGCTCCTTGAGAGCGGTGTCGGTGTCCAGGAAGATAACGCCCTGGGCCTCCAGATCCTCGCGAATCTGGTGGTAGACAACCTCAGACTCGTACTGAGCGGCGACACCTGCGACCAGGCGCTGCTTCTCAGCCTCCGGAATGCCGAGCTTGTCGTAGGTGTTCTTAATATCCTCCGGCAGGTCTTCCCAGGTCTGGGCCTGCTTCTCGGTGGAGCGAACGAAGTACTTAATGTTGTCGAAGTCGATGCCCGACAAATCCGCGCCCCAGGTGGGCAGCGGCTTGCGGTCGAAGATTTCCAAAGCCTTCAAGCGACGTTCAAGCATCCACTCCGGCTCGTTCTTCTTAGCCGAAATATCGCGAACGACCGCTTCAGACAGGCCACGCTTCGCGGAAGCGCCAGCGGTATCCGGGTCGTGCCAACCGAACTGGTAGGCACCAATGGACTCGATAATCTCTTCGTCAGTCTGCGGAGTGGCAGCCTTCGTGGATTCAGCCACGTCGGTGGAGTTCTCATGGGCGAGGGTCATTCTCCGCTCCTTTCTTGTGGCGATTCAGTAAGTGTCTTTGTTACGGGAGTGAGTGGGATATTCGTAGTGCAGATACCGTTTCCATCAGCGATAGTCGCCAACGGTTGGGTGTGCTGACCTAATAATTTACTAACGGCTTCATGCTCCGCCGCGCAGAGCTCCGGAAACTCGGAGGCTACGTGGCTAATTGGGCAATGGTGCTGGCAAATTTGCACGCCGCCAGTGTTCTGGTTGATAGTTGCCGCGTACCCGGCCCGTCGGAAAGCATCGACGACGGCCTCTACGACCTCTTCCTTCTCTGCGTCCTGCCCCACTGGGGTGACGCCGAGCAGAATGTCATCAATGCGCTGACGGGCAAACTGGGCAACTGCCTGCTCACCACCGGCCTTGCGCAGTGCGGTCAGAGCTGCACTGGCAAGATCGTCGTAAGCGTGCCCGAATCTAGCGCGGCCCCGATCGGTCAGGCGATAGGACTTTGCTGGCCTGCCTCGGCCCCGGGGGCCGGTGCTGGGTGCCGGAGCGGTTTCGGCAAGACCTTCGTCCACCAGAATGTCAATATGCCGGCGGACGCCTGCAGCGGATAGTCCCAGGGTGTCTGCGATAAAAGTCGCGGACGCCGGGTTGTGTTCCAGAAGCAATTGGAGAATGCGCTTGCGCGTATCACCATCATTGACTGTCGGCTTCCGATCTGCCATGACTGGTGAGTCACCTCCTGCGATTGGACTGCTGGATAATAATGGGTGTCTAGGTGGCTCAGCGAGGCAAGTATCCCACTTGCGCCGCTGGTGTATTAGACAACATAATTGTGTCGTAATTGGTCCACAATGTCCAACGCATTTAAATATCAATGCAACGTCGCTGATTAGAACGCCCTTTCGGCGTGTCGAATCGTCTACTATGTGACCTTGTGAAAACTAACCGACCTACCTCGCGCCGCTCGTCCACCTTCGACGACGCTCTCGGGGTGCGTGACGCCATTCCGAAAATTGGTCTGGCCGGTTCTAGGTCGGCAACCCTCCACCAGGGCTCAGAACAGCCGCTCCAACACCGCATCAATTACCGCGAACTCCGACGCTTCACCTGGCTGCGTTGGCTGGGTGCTCTCGGGGCGGTCTTTATTATGGTCGCCGGGATTGGCGCAGGCGCGACACCGGTGGTTGGAAATGAGTTTTGGGGTACACCACTTGGGCTAATCCTCGGTCGAATGTTGGTGGCAACGACAATCGTCACCTTCGTGGGCATTGGCATGTTAGTCACAGCCTGGTTGGGTGTCGGCGCTTTCGTTCTGGCCGGTGCGCGGACTCGCGTCACCGCAGTGACTACTCCGATGCTCATACGCACCTACGCGGCATGGGTATTGCCCTTGATGTTTACCGCTCCCCTGTTTACGCAGGATATCTATTCCTATTTGGCGCAGGCTGCAATTGTGGAGCGGGGTATGGATCCCTACCTCGCAGGGCCTGTTGACCTATTGGGAGCCAACGACCCACTTGCCCGATCGGTGCCATTGATTTGGTCGCACTCTCCGAGCCCATACGGTCCCACGGCCCTCGCAGTGGCATGGGGTATCGCCAAGATAACCAGCGACGGGGTGATCGCTTCCGTCTTTCTGCATCGACTTGTCGCCATTGTTTCGCTTCTCGTGGTGTCCTGGGCGCTGGTGCAGCTTGGTCGCCGCTGCGGCGTTAGCTCTCAGTTCACCCTCTGGCTGGGCACGCTCAATCCGCTGGTATTGCTGCACCTGGTGGGCGGTATCCACAATGAGGCCCTGCTGCTGGCCCTCCTGCTCGTTGGTCTCGAACTGTGTCTGCGCGCTATCCACGGCCCTGCGCAATCGATGGTGCCCGATGAGCTGCCAGAACCCGGACCGCTCGGACACGAGAACCAAAGCCGAGGTAGATCGTGGGCGCTGTATGCAGGCGGTATCGTGCTCATCAGCCTCGCCGGAATGGTCAAAGTCACCGGTTTCGTGGCGCTCGGCTTTGCCGGCATGTGGCTGGCCCGAAAGTTTGGCAGCACTTGGAAGGCCGTTGCTCTTTCCGCGGTAGTGACGGGCGCAATAACCGTCGTCACGGCAGTCGTTGTTTCCTTAGGAACTGGTCTGGGCTTTGGTTGGATCACCGCGCAGGGTGGCGCCGCAACGGTGCGCAGTTGGATGTCGTTGACTACCCTGCTCGGGATCATCGCTGGTTTCTTCGGCAGGCTTCTGGGGCTCGGCGATATCAGCGACAGTGCTTTGCTGTTTACCCGCGGCATTGGCGTAGTGCTGGTGGCTGCCTGGCTCCTGCGCATGCTGTTAGCGACGTTCCGTGGGCGCATTCACCCGCTCGGCGGCTACGGCCTCGCGATGTTCGCTCTAGTAATCCTCTTCCCCGTCGTGCACCCCTGGTACCTGCTATGGGCCATCGTGCCCCTGTCCGCTTGGGCCAACCGGGTACAATTTCGCATTGCCGTGGTTCTGTACTCGGCAATTTTCAGTTTTGTAGTACTACCACGCGGCCTGGGGTTGCCTCCGGGCACCGTCGCTCAGATTTACCTACTGGCGTTGGTATTCTTCGTCGCAGTCATGTTCGTCATCTTGGCGTACTCGACGCGATCTAAGGTATTTCGCCTTCATTAAAACTGTGAGATTAGACTGACTAACCGTGAATAACGCTGCCAATTCTCCTGCTCTGCGCCTTGAGAACGTAACGAAGAAATTCGATGACGTTGAGGCTGTATCAGACCTTTCGCTTTCCCTGGATCGAGGTAGGGTTCTTGCGCTCCTCGGCCCCAACGGCGCTGGTAAGACCACAACCGTTGAAATGTGTGAGGGCTTCATCAAGCCGGATGAAGGGCGAATTCGCATTCTCGATCTCGACCCGGTCACTCAAACCACAGCACTGCGCAGCCGCATTGGCATCATGCTCCAGGGCGGAGGTGCCTACCCCGGTGTTCGCGTTGGCGAAATGCTGAACCTCGTTGCCAGTTACTCCGCAAACCCGCTGGACACTGATTGGCTCCTTGAAATCGTTGGCCTAGAACGCCATCGTAAGACGAACTACCGCAGGCTCTCTGGCGGTCAGCAGCAGCGACTGTCGCTCGCATGTGCCCTGGTCGGACGTCCGGAGCTTGTGTTCCTCGACGAGCCGACAGCAGGCCTCGATGCTCAGTCCCGTCTAGCCGTCTGGGATCTCATCTCGTCGCTGCGCCGTGATGGGGTCACTGTGGTCCTGACAACGCACCTCATGGACGAGGCCGAATCGCTTGCCGACGACGTTGCGATTATCGACCGGGGCCATTTAGTTGTGGCCGGTAGCACCGAGGAGATCACTAGCGCAGGCGCATCGGCTCTCCAGGGAACGTCGTCAAGCACTGCTATGAAGATCAGCGTTCGAGGCAGCCTTGACTTCGAAGAGGTCAACCGCAACTTCAGCGAGTCCGGTCTTCCACAGCGTCTGCAGCGTTCTGGCGGTGGAGAGTTTTCCCTGATTGGTGAGGCTTCACCGCGCGCCTTGACTGTCTTGGCGCAGAGTTGCGAGCAGCAAGAGGTGTTGATCACCTCGTTGAATAGGGCGACGCAATCGCTTGAAGATGTCTTCTTGCAGATCACTGGAACGGAGATGAGGAGCTAATGACTACCGCACCGAGGTCTGATGCCTCCCGCTTTGCGAAGGGCACTTTCGCCCCAGCGCCACAGCGTTCGGACATGGCGAAGTTGGTCATGTCGCAGGCGTGGTTGGAGACGAAGCTCTTCTGGCGACATGGTGAGCAAATGCTCCTCACCATCATTATCCCGTTGGCGATGCTCATCGGCCTGGTGATGGTGCCGGTGTTGGAGCTCGATGATCCGCTCGAGCGTATCTTCCCCATGGTGCTGGCGATTTCCGTCATGTCTGCAGGGTTTACCGGGCAGGCAATTGCCGTGGGCTTTGACCGCCGTTACGGAGCCCTGAAGCGCATCGGCGCCTCAGGCGTGCCACCCTGGGGCATTATCGCAGGCAAGATTGTGTCGGTCTGCACCACCGTCACGTTGCAGTACGTACTGTTTAGTCTCGTGGGGCTCGCCCTTGGCGCAGAGCTGTCGATTGGCGGCTGGCTGCTGGCTTATGTGGGGATGCTTCTGGGAACGTTCGTCTTTACCTCATTGGGCTTGCTCATGGGAGGTACGTTGGGAGCCGAGCTAATCCTAGGTCTGGCCAACCTGATCTGGTTCATCCTCATTGGTGCTACTACGTATGTGGCCGTTGCGCCATCGTTAGATGACATCAGCTCTGTACTGCTACACCTCTTGCCGTCCGTCGCGCTTACCGACGTGATCTCCGCGGCATTGGCCATGTCCGTCCATTGGTCAGCTGTCGGGGTGCTACTCGTGTGGGGCGTCCTTGGCGCTGCATTCGCGGCCCGCTGGTTCCGTTTTGATATGCCGAATGACTAGGAATCTGTCGGGGAATCTGCATAGAAAAGCGCAGCCCAACGCAGGGGTTTCGCTTATTACCATTTTCCGCCAGCATGGGTAGAATTTCTTAATGTGAATACTGCAGATCGAAGTTTGCCCCTATCGTTTTTGCCGCTGACACCAATCGGGCGCCAGAAGCTCTATGCCCTGCTGGTTTTGATTGCACAGGCGGCAATTGCGGTAACCGGTTCTATCGTCCGTGTTACTGGTTCAGGTCTCGGTTGTGCTTCGTGGCCTGAATGTCACCCAGGCAGCTTCGTTCCTGTCGCGGGGGAAGCAGAAATGCTCCATCAGATTATTGAGTTTGGCAACCGGCTGCTCACCTTTGTGCTGGTTGCGCTGACACTTCTGCTCTTCCTTTCGGTTATGCGTGTCGGTCGCCGTCAGGAAATCAAGTTGCTGGCCTTCCTCAACGGTCTCGGCGTTATCGTCCAGGCTGTTATCGGCGGTATCTCCGTTTGGGTTGACCTGAAGTGGTACGCCGTAGCGCTGCACTTCCTGCCTTCGATGATTCTGGTCTGGCTCGCTGGCATGCTTTTCGTCAAGATCTCTGAGCCCGACGACGGCACTGCTACCCGCATGTACCCGCGCTATCTACGCTATCTGGCTGCCGCCTCCGGCTTGGCCCTGACGATGACGCTGATTACCGGAACTATGGTCACCGGTGCGGGACCACACGCTGGAGATGCTTCGGTGCTCCCGGAGGATCGCCTCCAGCTACCGATTGTTGACCTGGCACATATCCACGCTGGTTTTATGTACCTCTACCTTGGCCTGGTTATCGGCCTCATTTTCGGTCTGCTGGCCTCGGAAGCCTTTGCACCTGTGCGTAAGGTTGCCATCGCACTCGTTGTGTTCATTTTGGCTCAGGGCGTAGTTGGAATGATTCAGTATTGGTCCGGTGTACCGGAGGCATTGGTGCCGGTTCACGTTGCCGGATCTGGTATCTGCACCGCTTTGACTGCAGTACTTTTCCAGCACGGTTACCGCACTGTCGGTGGGAGCGCAGAAGTCACTGGCTCGCTTGAAGGCGATGCGGCTGCCGCCACTGTTGCTTCGGAGAAGAACGTCGAGGTTACCGCGTAGCTAGCTGCCGGTTAGTGGCTGTGTTAACGACTGTGGCTACCGGCCGTTGATTCCTGCTCGAACCGCCTAAACACGCGCTTTGGTTGTGCGTGTTTAGGCGGTTCTGCTGTCTGCTCGGCTCCGTGTGCTCGGATGTGCATTTTCCCAGCGGCTTGCGGGCTGCGCGGGCGGTGCGGGCGGTGCAAGGGGGCGGTCTGCCCACTTATCGATCCGAGTTACTGACTATGTTTATGACAGAAATCGCGCGAAAAATGGCCGGTAGGGTCAGGCGGTCATTGC
>NZ_KV809152.1:0-37855 GCF_001812455.1 Corynebacterium sp. HMSC076C10 | reverse complement strand
TGATTTCTCAGTCCAACTAATGGGGAGCAGTTCAGTTCGGTTGGAGCCCCTTAGCGTTTACACGCTAACTGGTGAAGACCAGTCAATGAGACCTACTTGAGAGCCTCTTCCAGCAGAGCCTTCTCCTCAATCTGGTGGACCTTAGCCACACCAGTTGCGGTGGAGGACTGTGCACGGCGGGAAACGCGGGTCAGCTTCGGCATATCCGGCAGAACCTCTGGGAGGTTCAGTGCCAGGAATGGCCACGGACCCTGGTTAGCCGGCTCATCCTGAACCCAGCGGACTTCCTCAAGATCCGGGTAGGACTCGAAGATGTCGCGGAGGCGGTTGTGCGGCAGCGGGTGCAGCATCTCCAGGCGAGCGATTGCAAGATCGTCGCGCTTGTCCTTCTTACGCTTCTTCTCCAGCTCCCAGTAGATCTTGCCGGAGCAGAGCAGCAGGGTCTTGATGCCGGACTTGTCCTTGGACTCGAAGTTCGGGTCATCGATGACTGAGCGGAACTTGTTCGGGTTGGTGAAGTCCTCGACAGCAGACGCTGCCATCTTGTTGCGCAGCATCGACTTCGGCGAGAACACAACCAGCGGACGGTGCAGGTCGGACAGGACGTGGCGACGCAGCAGGTGGAAGTAGTTAGCCGGCTCGGACGGCTGAGCAACGGTGTAGGAGCCCTCGGCTGCCAGCTGCAGGAAGCGCTCGATACGTGCCGAAGAGTGGTCCGGGCCCATGCCCTCGTAGCCGTGCGGTAGCAGCAGGATCAGCTTGGAGGTCTGACCCCACTTGGCCTCGCCGGAGGAAACGTACTGGTCAATGGTGGTCTGAGCGCCGTTGGCGAAGTCACCGAACTGTGCTTCCCAGAACACTGCTGCGTCCGGGTTACCCAGGGTGTAGCCGTACTCGAAGCCCATGCCTGCGTACTCGGTCAGAGCCGAGTTGTAGATCATGAAGCGGCCGCCGTTCTTGGACTTACCGTAGGCGTCGATCGGGTTGTATTCCGAACCGTCCTCGGAGTCAATCAGAACTGCATGGCGAGAGGTAAAGGTACCGCGGCGGACATCCTCACCTGCGAAGCGGACGTCGATGCCAGCGCCGGTGAAGGAGCCGATTGCCAGCAGCTCGGCCATACCCCAGTCGATGCCACCTTCCTGAGTCATCTCCGCGCGCTTCTTAGCGACCGGCGCAACACGCGGGTGAATCTTGAAGCCCTCAGGGAGGTTGACGTAGGACTGACCAATCTCGACGATTTCAGCCTTGTCGATGCCGGTCTTGAGACCGTGCGGCAGCGGCTGAGAACCGGCGATACCGGTCTGCTCGCCCGGCTTTGCGTCCTGAGCTGCGCGAACCTCGTTGAAGACCGCTTCCATCTGGTCGTGGAAGTCTCGGCGTACTGCTTCGTACTCTTCCTCGGAGATGTCACCGCGACCGATGAGGTCCTCGGTGTACTGAGCACGAACGCTTTCCTTCTCGTCGATGATCTTGTACATCAGCGGCTGAGTCATGGACGGGTCATCGGCCTCGTTGTGGCCGCGCTTGCGGTAGCAGACCAGGTCGATGAAGACGTCCTTGCCGTAGCGGTTACGGTACTCAACAGCCAGCTGGCCGACCCAGACGACAGCCTCCGGGTCGTCACCGTTGACGTGGAAGACCGGGCAGCCGTATGCCTTGGCGATGTCGGTTGCGTAGTAGGAGGAACGACCGGAGTCCGGCGAAGTGGTGAAGCCAATCTGATTGTTCACCACGATGTGGACGGTACCGCCGACCTTGTAACCACGCAGGGACATGAGGTTCAGGGTCTCCTGGACAATGCCCAGGCCGGCGAAGGATGCGTCACCGTGCAGCAGCAGCGGCATGACGGAGTAGCCCTCTTCGCCCTTGTTGATCTTGTCCTGGCGTGCACGAGCAAGACCCTCAACGACCGGGTTGACGGCCTCGAGGTGGGACGGGTTCGCAGTCAGGGTGACGTCAATCTCGCCCTCGCCGAACATCTGGATGTGACGGCCAGTAGTACCCAGGTGGTACTTGACGTCACCAGAACCGCCGACCTGTGCCGGGTCGATGTTGCCTTCGAACTCGGTGAAGATCTGGCGCAGTGGCTTGCCGACGATGTTTGCGAGCACATTCAGTCGACCGCGGTGTGGCATACCGATGACGACCTCATCCAGGCCAGCACCAGCAGCGGTGTCAATGGCGGAGTCCATCAGCGGAATCAGCGACTCTGCGCCCTCAAGGGAGAAGCGCTTCTGGCCGACGTACTTGGTCTGCAGGAAGTTCTCGAATGCCTCAGCGGCGTTCAGCTTCTGCAGAATGTACTTCTGCTCAGCGTGGGACGGCTTTGGCTGGCCGCCCTCAATGCGCTCTTCCAGCCACTCGCGCTCTTCGCGGTCGAGGATGTGAGCGTACTCGGAACCGACCTTGAGGCAGTATGCGTTCTGCAGGCGCGAGAGAACTTCGCGCAGCGTCATCGTCTCCTTGCCGCCGAAACCACCGACGTTGAAGGTACGGTCCAGATCCCACAGGGTCAGACCGTGTTCCTCAATATCGAGGTCAGCGTGGTTCGGAGCAGAAGTATTTGGCTGGTCAGAACGCAGCGGGTCAATGTCAGCCAGCAAGTGACCGCGGGAACGGTAGGCCTCAATCAGACGCATGACGCGGGTGTTCTTGTCAATACCCGTGTTCGGCAGATCCTGCGCCCAACGGATTGGGGTGTAAGGAACATGCATGGTCTGGAAAATGTGGTCCCAGAACTTGTCGTCGACAAGCAGATTGCTCATCGTGCGCAGGAACTCACCGGACTCTGCACCCTGGATAATGCGGTGATCGTAAGTAGAGGTGATGGTCACCAGCTTGCCGATGCCCATCTCTGCCAGACGGTCCGCGGAAGCACCGGCGAACTCAGCCGGGTAATCCATGGAGCCGACACCGATAATCGCGCCCTGCCCCTTGGTAAGGCGCGGGACGGAGTGGCGAGTACCGATACCGCCCGGGTTGGTCAGGGAAATGGTGACGCCCTGGAAGTCCTTACCGGTCAGCTTGCCGTGGCGAGCACGAACGACGATGTCCTCGTAGGCGTCGACGAACTGCTTGAAGGTCAGGGTTTCACACTCGCGGATAGCAGCAACTACGAGCGAACGAGAGCCGTCCTTAGCTGGCATATCAATGGCCAGGCCGAGGTTAATGTGCTCCGGGGTAACCAGAACTGGCTTGCCGTCAACCACCTTGTAGTTGTTGTTCATGTCCGGGTGGAGCATGACAGCCTTCACCATGGCGTAACCAATGATGTGGGTGAAGGAGATCTTGCCGCCGCGAGCGCGTGCCAGATGATTGTTAACCAAGGTGCGGTTTTCAAACATCAGACGTGCCGGCATATCGCGAACCGACGTAGCGGTCGGCATCTCCAGGGAGACATCCATGTTCTTAGCGATAGCTCGTGCGACGCCCTTCAGAGGCTCCTCGCCGGATTCAACAGCCGAAACCTTGGCTGCTGCATCCATTGGGGACTTCTTTGGCTTCGGGGACGCCGGCTTGTTCGGGGTCTTAGTGGGTTCGACCCCCTTGGATTCACGACGTCCGGTTGCCTTAGCTTCCTCCTTCGTGGCTGCTGCTGGCTTTGCCATATTGGAAAGGTCCTCGCCCTTTTGGGACGGGGTGTGGGTTGCGAAGAATTCGCGCCATTCCTGACCCACAGACTGTGGATCCTTCTGGAATTGCTGGTACATCTCGTCGACCAGCCATTCGTTCTGGCCGAAGCTCATGTCGCTGCTCACGGCAGGTACTCGCCTCTTTTCGTCTTAGTTTTACTAACTCACGTTTATTCTAATTAGCGCAAGCGTCAAAGTGTCATTCAAGGATAACGAAAATTCTGAATTACTACACCGTCGCGCTCCCCATATGGTACTTGCTCCAGAGCTCTGCGTATTGGCCACCCGCCGCTAGAAGTTCATCATGGGAGCCGTCTTCGACAATACGCCCGTGGTCAAGTACCAAAATCCGGTTGGCCCGAGCCGCCGTAGCCAGGCGGTGGGCCACAATAATTGCCGAGCGTTGACGCGACGCACGGTCAGTGGCTTCAAGGATTGCCGACTCTGTTGCAGGGTCGAGTGTCGCGGTGGCTTCGTCGAGAAGCAGCAGTTCAGGACGCATCATTTCGGCACGAGCGAGTGCGATGAGCTGACGCTGTCCGGAGGAGAGCCCTCGGCCATCTGGGCCGACGGGGTGGTGGAAGCCACCGGGCAGGCTGGCAATGGTGCTGAGGGCACCGACGTTTTTCGCGGCCTGCTGAATTTCAGCATGACTGCTGTCCGGTAGACCGTAGGAAATATTTGTTGCTACTGTCCCCGAAAACAGGTGTGATTCTTGGGGGACATAGCCGAGGGTGCGTCGCCAATCGTTAAGAGGGAAGTCGCGGATGTCAGTTTCGGAGGCTCGCACCACACCGTCAACTGGATCGTAGAACCGAGCAAACAACTTAATGATTGTTGATTTTCCGGCGCCGGTGGATCCGACAATTGCGACTGTTTCTCCGGCAGGAATCTGCAAATCGAGAGCATCGAGAACCTGCGGGCGTTCGTGCTCAGAGTCGGCGGCGGGGTAGGAGAAAGTTACCTTGTCTAAGCGCAGGTCGCCAGCAGCTGCGCGGGACGCGCCGTCAGTAGTGCCGTGATCTGGCATGGGGGCGGTCTGTAGGAGGTCATCAATGTGATTGAGGCCGACCTTCGCCTGCTGGTAGCCGTCGAAAACATGGGACAGCTGCTGAATCGGGCCAAAGAGCATTCCTAGGTACAGCGTGAAGGCGACGAGTACGCCGGGTGTCGTGGTTCCCGAAGCAACCTGTTGGGCACCGACAGCCAATACCGCGGCTGTTGCCAACTCAGAGACGAAGTTGATGCCGGGGAAGAATAGAGCCACGGCCAGCTGTGCTCTCTGACGAATTGCGCGGTACTTGTTGGATTCCTCGGCAAAGGAAGATTCGATATCGGCGACGCGGTGGTACATCTGAATCTCGCGAAGCCCACCAATAGTCTCCTGAAAATCAGCGTTGACCAAGGAGAGCTGCTCTCGCGCAGCCTTGTATAGGCGCGAGGAGATCCGGCGGAATACCAGAGTGGACACCACAATGATGGGAAGCGATGCCAACGCCACTGCGGCGAGTGACACCTGTGTGGCAAGCAACAGCGCTGTGACACCGAGCAGAGTAAACGCGGCGATAGCCCCTTCTGCCAGTCCCGTTTGCAGGAAAGAGGACAGCGCGTCGATGTCGGTTGTCATCCTCGTCATGATGGCGCCCGAGCGATTGGCCTCGAAGTAGTTAATGCCAAGCGACTGCAGGTGACGGTAGCAGCGCACACGCAGGGCATAGAGCAGCCGCTCACCAGTGCGCGCAGTAATAACAGCATTTGTGGCTACGGCAAGCCAACTGATGAGGACCGTCGCCAAGCCACCTGCGGCGCAGGCCCACAGCACGGCCTCATTGTGCTCACTGATGCCGTGGTCAATGGCGTAGCGCACGAGCATGGGGAACGCCAGATCGGCGACGGCAATGAGGGCGAGTAGCGCAATGACACTTATAAATAGGCCACGGACATAGGAGAGCAGCCGGCGCAGAGAAAAAAGCTCGGAGTTGTCGAGTGCCGCAGCGGGCACACGCGGTTTTTCGGTAGCGGGTGGGAGGTTTCGCACACGCTCGAGAAGCTCAGGCGTCGCAGGAGCATTGGCGAGAGCCGCCCCCATGCCACCACGACCGCCGCCGCGGCCACCTGGACCACCGGGTCCACCTGGACCGCCTGGACCTCCTCCGGCTCGGCCAACCCCGCGGCTCATTTGAGAAGTGGCACCTCCGGGAAGCCGCGCAGCGGTGTCTGGCGTGGAGTTGTCGGAGGTTGGCGCGGTTTCGTCGGGCCAGAGTTCCTCGGGGTTGGGGTCCTCACTGCCAATGGGGTCGAGAACGAGGTTTTCGATTTCGGGGTAGGCGCTCTGGTCGATGTCCATCAGCTCGGTGAAGCGCGGATGAGAAGTAATCAGTTCGGCCTTGGTGCCAATGCCAGTGATGGCACCGTCTTCGAAAATGGCGATGTGGTCCGCCTGCTCGAGAGTGGAAGATCGATGCGCCACGATGACGATAGTCGTTTCCGCTAGCTGCGAGGTCAGCGCGTTGAAGATTTCTAACTCTGTTGCAGCATCGATTGCTGAGGTCGCGTCGTCGAGAACCAAAACTCGAGGACGGGCGAGGAATGCCCGTGCTAACGCGACGCGTTGAGCTTGTCCGCCGGAGAGATTATGCCCGCGCTCGCCGATGGCTGTGTCCCACCCCTGAGGCAGATCGTCGACGAAGTTGACCTGGGCGGCGGTCGCTGCGGCGTTAATCTCTTCCTGGGACGCCGCGGGATTGGCGAATGCGATGTTCTCACGCAACGTGCCCGCAAATAGATAAGGAGTGTCCGGAACGACAGTTATAGCGTCATATACGTCGCTGGAGAGAATGCGCGCCGTATCTGTGGATGTGCTGTGGCTGGGCGCATCGATAGTGATAGTTCCCGAATCCGGCAGATAGTGACGGCCGAGTAACTCCGTGGCGATAGTCTTTCCGGACCCCGGTGGGCCAATCAACGCTAAGGTCGCCCCTGGCGCGACGGAGAATGAGACATCGTCGATAAGCGTGCGTCCGCCACGGCTGTGGGTGACGTGGTTGAAGCTGATGCCAACAGGACCGTTGGGGAGGGGGAGCGCGTCGGTGGGTTCGGGGTTGTCTGGTCGGGCGTCGATGACATCGGAAATGCGGTCGATGCTTGCCGACGTCAGCTGTATCGAGATGACCATGTTGGAGACCAGACGCGACAGGGCAGTCAGGCTGGTGAGATACGTGGCAAACGCCACGAACGTGCCTAGGGTGATGTGTCCGTTAATCGCGAGCCAGCCACCGACTGCGATATTTCCGACGAGGGACAGTTGCGGCAACGACTGCAGCGCCGGTTGGAATCGAGCGCTGAGTTTTGCCGCTCGCAGGCGTAGGGAATAGAGCAGCGACGAGTTACGCTCCATCCTCGCAACTTCGTTGTCACCCTGCGCAAACGCCTTGACAACGCGAATGCCGGAAACGGTTTCCTCGACTTGTCCGGCGATCTCGCCTGCTTGCTGTTGGGCAGCCCAGGTTGCGGCATGGAGTTTGTCACGCGAATTCACCGCAATGTAGACAATCGCTGGCACGACGGCGAGGCCGACCAGTGTCAGGGGCAGCGAGAGGGCGAGCATGATGCCGATAGTGATGAACAGCTTGACGACGGATCCCAGTGTCAACGGCAACATCGCCAGTAGTCCGGACACTGCCTGGAGGTCGGAAATTGACCGTGACACGACCTGGCCGGTGTTGACTCGGTCTTGTGCTGGACCATCGAGGTTTTGTAGGGAGCGAAGGATCTTTAGTCGCAGGTCGTGCTGAACATCAATGGAGAGTTTGCCGGAGAAGAATCTGCGCCCCACCTGGGCGACGAAGCGTACTAACGCGATGGCCAGAAAGACGGAAATGACTGCCTGCAGGGGAGTTAGGGAAGGCAGTAGGCGCGCGGGGACACCGCCATCGGAAGAGCCCGTTGCCACATCAATGGCATCTCTAGTGAGAAGCGGAAGTACGGACTCTAGCCCGACAACGATTAGCGCTACAACAATGACACCATAGAGCGGTAGTGGCCTGTGAAGAGACTGTTTCCACAAGAACTTCATGGGAGAGGTTCTGAGGGGTTTGCTCTGGGCCATGGTGGGTACCGCTCTTCCATTGAAAAACGTTGCTGAAGGGTAATCGGGGTAAGAGGAACTACTTATTCTTCTTTTTCTTCGGCCACTTCAGCGCCGAGGGAATAGAGAACCTCGATGACTTTGAGTCCTTCTTCGAGTCCTCCGAGGTGTTGGATTTAGCCGGTAGCTTTCGTTCAAAGTCCGACCAATCCTGGGGAAGCGGGCCCAGAGATGCGCGAGTGGAGCTGATAAGAATGCCACCGAGCTTGCGGTTGGCGGAGGCCCCAACCACGGCGCCAATTCCAAATGGCAAAATCTTACCGATGATGGCCAGACGAGCGTTCTTCATCAAGCGCTTGCGTGCCTCGCGAATCAGCAGGCGGTTTGCTGCACCCAGCTGCGGAACGCCAAGCCGTGGCAGTAGAGAATTCACGGAAGTTTTGGTCTGCTTCCGCAGCGATTCCTCGCCAAGAAGAGAGGCCATAATAGCTGTCCCCTCAGAACCACTCATGGCCGCAAGAATCAGCGTGCGACGGCGTTGCGGATCGGTGATGTCAATATTGCGCAGGGTCGCTGAGGCCAGTGTGTACCAGGCTGATGCTTCCAGAAACAGCAGAGATTCACCGGTAACCGCAGCCAAGCCCGTAATCATGCCGACGCCGGGGAGAACCGCGCTGCCGCCGGCGGCACCACCGGTGCCGGTGACCAGGTTGAGGTAGTGGGAATCAATACGTTCCTGTACCTGCGCCGGAGTTTCATCTTTTTTGCGCTTGTGTAGGGAACTGACGTACCCGGTGATGGCAGACGACTGCCAGCTCATGGTCTTATCCAGGGTTTGGATAAGAAGGGTTCCCAGTTTTCCGGCATCACGTTCGATCGCTTCGGGGGTTGAGTTCACCGCATCAGTTACTGTGCGAGTTGAATCCTTCTTCGTCTTTTGGAACAAAGTAGTAGACCTCCTAAACGGGTCCGTTGAGAGCCATATGCCCATATAAACACTACTGAGCTGTGGGGAAATTCCGTAGTCGGTGGAAAAATAGACAGGTGTACGGCGATTAACACAGTCGATAGAAGGATGAGACTGGTGAACGATGTCACGCGGGGTGCCGCATTGCCTCCCGAGTACTCCCAGCTTTTGGCGGACTTTCCTCGGTTTTCCGCAGATGTCACGCCTCACGACGGCGCTGCGGAGTGGCACCTTTCTACCGAAGCTGTAGCCGCCGGAATTGAGGCTGGGAGAAAGCTGTTTCCCATGCCCGAGGTTGAGGTGGATACCCGTTTTCAGGCCCAGTTGTGGTGGTGGTCCATGTGCGGAGCATTGGTAGGGCCATCGCTGGCATGCGTGTTGGCGTCCGATCGAGTTCCAGTGTGGCAGTGGTCTTCTTGGCTCACATTTCTTCGAGATGACTATTGGGTTGGGTTCCAAGCTCAACAGTTTGAAAGCATTTCCGCTGAGGATGCGGATGAGCTGAAGGATTCCGGCGAAGCACTGGCTCATTTCTTGGAGCCGTTGGCTCAGGTTGTTGGAGAAGTCGGGGAAATCAAGCCTGCCCCTCTTTGGGCCGTGGCTGCCGACGCCGTAGCTAACGCCGCAATATCCGCCGGTAATGAGCTGATGGAGCCCTGGCGCGGAGCGCTTATTGGCAAACATGTCGTTGAGGGAATACAGCGAGTACATCGGGTCCCTCATCCTCGTTTCATGGATTCCTGCGGAGGCGAGGTGCGCCCCTGGGATGAAGCCGCTGCTGAATCGGGAGAAGAACCGGACTTCGATGTAGTTACTCACCTGGAGAGAGCTACTTGCTGCATGATTTATCACAGCCCAGATGCCGATCTGTGTGTCTCCTGTCCAAAACGTTCTCGTGAGGAACGCCATCAACTCTGGGCACGCTACTGAGCGCTCTGTTTTCGAGAATCGACAGCTGGCGGCCTGCTCCTCAACCGACCGCGTTGGCGGCTTTGCAGCAGCACGCACGCTGCCGGCGCGATCTTTCGCAGCAATTGCCGGGGGCATGAGCCACCCCATGATTGCGCGTTTGTCGCTACGATTGGCTGCGGGTAGAGGCCAATTATCTTTCAAGGGAGGATTCCACCCATGAGCTTTTTCGAGCAGATTGCTGCGGCACTGGACCGCGAGGGCATTGAAAGCCGTGTCAACGATGACACCCTCTTCGTTCCCATTACCTCTGACCTGGAGGTTCAGTTCGTCACCATTGATGAGGACATCCCGGCTGCCGAAGTTTACGTAGCCGCTGCCGATGTGGATGATGAGGACGATGAGTTCGAAGCTGTTCTGGTCTCCGCTGTATTCTCCGTCGAAGACGCCGTCGCGGCAGTCGCCCACCATGTAGCTACTGACCAGGTTGTTGGCCTGCTGCGCACTCTGCTCGATGGTGATGATGACCGCATTGCTGACCTGGAGTTTGAACAGGACCCCGAAGAGGCAACCTTGGTCACCTCCGAAGTTGGTACCTCCTCGTTGGTCCAGGTTTTGGTAACTGCCCACAACAACGAGCCCAGCGCACACGTCCGCTTCATCTCTCAGGACGCGAACTTGGACGACATTGTCGACCAGGCCATCGCAGAGTTCTGGGACTCGGACACCGAAACGGTTCTCACCGATGATGACCGTCGCAAGATGTTCGCTGACCTCTACTCTGACATCCAGACCTTGCGCAATGAGGTTCTGACGCTGGGCACCTTCAAGGACTTTGACAAGCTGATGGATGTCCTTGCGCTCGTGGTAGACCGCGCAGAGGAATGGGAAGATCAGCTGGCACCCGTCGATGACGGGTACGCGGAGTATATCTACTCTGATCACGTTGCCTCCTTGGACGGGGAAGATGATGACGATGACGACGATGATGACCTCTATGACGATGGCGACTATGACGACGAGGACGACGAAGAAGGCGACGACAGCGAGTAGCCGTACTGTGGCAGCACTGTGACCAGTGCTAAGCCGCTGATGGGCGAGAAGAAAAGAGCTCGTTAGGACACGGCAGTGGCCGCGCGTCCCTGGTGCCAATCCAGCTATAACGGCGCCCGGGGAGTGCGAGGTCAGTGCCGTTTTCGTGTATCTTGCTGCAGTCCTGCGCACGATGGAGTGCCTCAGCCACAGCCCGAGTACGTCGGCGGGTTTCTTCCCGCGTCCGATTCGAACCGCCAATTCCGCGGAGGACTACCTCCGATGAGGATTCCACCTTGACGGAAACGGAGTACATGAACATGGGCTCATCCTTCAGGATGAAGTATTCCGCGTGCACGTCGGCAAGCTGGGAGACCAGTGCGCGAGGAAGCGCTATCCGTGACGCGCGGACGGTGACCACAGGCCCGTCGGGAAGCGAGAAGGTGTGATCTAGCGCGCCGGGCGAATGCCTACGGGCGATGGTGGGGTGGCAGAGGATTGTGCGGATGAGGTCGAGGTCTTCGAAACATTCTGCACGGTAGGTAGCGGATAGTGGGGGAAGAGCTAGGCGGCGATGAATGGGAAACTCGTCTGCTGTGTTCATGGCTCACAAGTTATCGAACACCCCGGACTCGCATTTTCGAACATATAGAACTAATGTTCGAGATATGTTTAGCATCAATTGGCTACCCAAGTGGGGGTAGTCAATTGGCTAGGTGCCTGGTGTTATTGCAGGGACATGTGGGGTTGTGGAAACGATTCGATAACGACTTTTGTAAAAGTCCAAGAGTCTGAGAAAACGCTATTTCTGGGGGTGGGGTGGTGGATTAGTGTGGGGGATGGTCCTAAAGGAAAACTAAAAATTTGAAAGATTCGTCTCAATGAAGCACGCAAGAAGTCGAATGGCGGTATCGGCTTTCGCAGCACTTTTGTCCTTAGCAGCCCCGGTCGCGGCACATGCTGTCGTGGTTGGTCCGGGTGACCCGATTCGAACTCCCATGGAGGGAAGCCCGTGGGATGGGCACCGAAATGTCAACTCGCCGATGTGTTCGGCGGGTGTTCCGGGAACGGTGACGGACCGCAATGGGGAAAAGCATCGGGTCATGTTGACCGCAGGGCACTGTGTGAATGATGCTCCGGATGTGGGTCTGCCAATCGTTACCGGTGAGGTGTATGTGCCAACCACCGAAGGCGATAAGCGCATTGGTACGACAGGTGCTCACCGTTGGGAAGTGCCGCAGGAAGATGCCGGACTGGAGTCGTTGCCGGCGGCCTTTAATGGTGCAGACTATGGAGTAATCAACCTTGATCCGGACGTAGAAACTACCGGCGCAAGTCACTCCATCGATGAAAATGGTCAGAGCTACGGGGAGCCTGTAGCGATGACTGGCATTCAGGACAATGAAGACCTGCCGCGTGGCGAGGTCTCCTTCGATAATTTTGGCAAACCTATCTGTAAGGACGGCATGCGTACCGGACGTGCCTGTGGCTATCAGGTATTCCGGGCTCGAAACGGCATTTGGACGGTTGGTATCGGCGTTGACCACGGTGACTCGGGCGGAAATGCCTACGATCCGACCACTAACGAAGTTATTGGCGTAAATTCGATGACCTTCGGTCCGGTCTCGCGTGTGATGCCCGCAGATATTGCCATTCAGGAGGCATATGGCATTCCCGACGGTCAAGTAAACGACCACTTCGAGGTACCGGATTCCACGGCTCAGCGCGACTCCACCTATCGCACCCTCAACGAGGATATGGCGGCGGATCAGGAGTATGCCCGGGCGCAGGATTCGCAGGATTCTCAGGAAGGTTCTGTACCGCAGTTAGCTGATCTTGTGGACCAGCTGCCGCAGTCACCGCAGCTCCCTGAACTGCCACAATCGCCCCAATTGCCACAATCGTCACAGCCGTTTGAGCTGCCTCAATTGGCAGAAATCCAGCTTCCAAGCTTTGAGGGCTAGCACCAGTCTGAGAATCTGACAAAAATCACCCCCGAACCGTTAAGAGAGCCAGAATCATCCAAGGCGGATGGTTCTGGCTCTTGCATTGCTGTTGAACAAACCTTTTGATGTGTAATGCGCGTGCCGTGAAGGCGAATGAACGGTTCCTCGACTGAGAATTTCACCCTAGGTTCCATTTTTGGAGAGCTTTGTAAAGGTGTCCCTAATACACTGAGTGGGACAAGTTTTCTGTACAGAAATGGAGTATCGCACACTATGGCCAGTTCAAAGAAGGTCGCCACACTCACGGCTGCACTGTCGGTAGCTGCGGGTGGCTTTGTGCCCGGAATCGCGGTAGCTGAGGCTGCACCGGCAAACTCGGATGTTGTCATCGGCCCGGGCTCGCCGTTGCGAATGCCGTTCCCGAGCAGTAAGAACATCGACGGACGGCATGTTCAGTCCCCGATGTGCTCTCTGGGAGTTCCCGGCACCGTTGTGGATCAGAATGGCGTTTCGCATCGTGTCATCATGACTGCCGGTCACTGTGTTGTGGCGAAGGATACTGAAACCGGCGAAGAGGTCACCGGCCAGTTCTTCATCCCAACCAAGGACGGCGACAAGCTGGTCAACAAGGACTACATGGGCACCGATATCATGCCGGAAGAGGGTGACTTCGACGAAAACACCACTATGCCGGAGTTCTTCAACGACCTCTTCAATAGCGGTGACTACGGCATCATTGAGGTTCAGGACGACATCAAGACCACCTCTATGTCCCACTCTGTTGATGAGTTCGGCAACGTCCACGGCGAGCCGGTTCAGATCGTCGGTATCGAGGACAAGCGCACTCTCGAGCCGATGGAGATTTCCTTCGACAACCTCGGTGAGCCCGTGTGCACCGACGGTTCCCGTACCGGCCGCGGCTGCGGCTTCCAGGTGTTCCGTGTCCGCAACGGTGTCTGGGCCATCGCTCCGATTGACCACGGCGATTCGGGTGGAAACGCTTACAACCCGGAGACTCGCGAGGCCATCGGCGTTAACTCCATGGGTATCGGCCCGCTGAGCCGCTTCCAGCCGATTGACGTTGCTCTTGAAGAGCAGTACGACATCCCGGACGGCCAGGTCAACGAGCGCTTCAAGGTAGAGACCTCCACCGAACCGCAGTCCGAGTTCCGCACGATTGACGAGGACTCCCAGTACACCAAGCAGCACGTCCCGCAGGAAGAGCCGGATTTGGGTCCGATCGGCGAGCTGCTTCCAGAGGGCGTCGAGGTCCCACCGGAGATTGCCGACATTATCTCGGAGAGCCCATCTCTCCCGGAGCTGCCGATTCCGGAGCTGTCTGGTGCGACCGCTCAGGCAACACAGCCTGTCAGCAACCTCTCCTCGCAGGCGAACCTGCCGAGCCTGTTCTAATCAGGTCACCGCAGTCTCGTAGATAGGGCGTTCGCTTTACGACGCTCCGTCCAACCCCCTATTCCGCCACAGTGGCGGGGTAGGGGGTTTGTGGCTTAAGGTCCTTAACTATGCAAAAGATAACCAATGCTGCCGATTCAGAGGTCGAAAAGGTCAAGGCACTAATTCGTGATGCTGATCCAGAAGGGGATCGGTTTGCAAAGGTTTTTAGGGAAACCTATTACTTGCTCTATAACGGCCAGAAAACAGGACGTTACCGCTGGGAACAGCTTTACAAGACTGAGAAGACCCATTTTGGAACATTGATCGAAATCGCTATCCGTCATGAGTTTGCGGAGATCATCGATGACGGCATACAGAAACATCTTGATTATCGGATCGCTGGAACCGACGTAGACTGCAAGTTTTCCATGAATAAGGGATCGTGGATGATCCCGGTAGAAGCCGAAAACGAGATTATTATTGGACTGCATTCCTCTGATGAGGATTCCTGTTTCAGCGTTTGTGTTGAGCGAGCTTCGTCGGACAAATTGACGAAAGGCGGGAATCGTGACCGGAAGCGGACGTTTACTCAGGCAGCTCGATCTGGAATTGATTGGATCTTTGATGACGCTCCGCTGCCCGTAAATCGATTGCTTCATTTGTCGGAAGGTGCTCGCGAGAAGATCTTCGCCAATCAATCTGGGCAAAAGCGAGTTAACGAGTTTTTCCGGCAGGCGCTCGGATTGGTCATCAATCGAGAAGATATTGCAACGGTGGCGAAACAACGCGACTACATGAAGCGTGTGCGTGGCAATGGCGGTGCGCGAACAGCTCTGGCTGCTGAAGGCATAATTATCCTAACCGGAAAGTATATGCGGCAGATGGAAATCGCGGAGCAGTTGGCTGGTGTGAAACTGCGTTCCGATGAGTTGATTGCGCTGAGAGTTGTGTCGGTTGGTAATTCTCATCGTGGGCGGGGCGCTGTGGAAATTGACGGTCAGTCTTGGCGAGTAGCTACGAGCACTGACCCAGTGGTACAGGCGCCTATTTCATTCTGATCGGGTATGTTGACCGTAAAATCAGTCGGGGTAGTAGGGTAGGAAGCGTCATTAAGCACGATATCGAATGGATGTTCGAATTATGTCTCGTGGTGGATCCTGAGCATCGGGTAGCTTCCAGTTCGAAGAACCATTGGTTGGCGATGTAGGAGGTGGCGTTAGAGATGAGTGGATTCACATCGCTAGAGATTTGCGCCGGTGCTGGTGGCCAAGCTTTGGGGCTTGAGCAAGCCGGTTTCTATCATGTATGCACAGTAGAGAACGACCGAGATGCCTGTAATACGCTGCGTTTGAATAGGGACAACGATCTCGTTGCAGCAAAACAGCGTTGGAACGTTCGCGAGGACGATGTCCTCAACTTAAACGGTGCGGATTTCAAAGGCGTAGATCTAGTGGCTGGGGGTGTGCCTTGCCCACCGTTTTCAATTGCCGGAAAGCAGCTCGGGGCCGATGACGAGCGAGATCTTTTCCCAAAAGCGCTTGAGATTATCGCTTCGGCCGACCCGAAAGCAGTGCTTTTGGAGAACGTGAAAGGGTTGTCGCAACCACGGTTTAAGAATTACCGAGAGTCTGTTCTTAACGAACTCTTTCGTCTTGGATATGAACCACATTGGCGATTAATTTATGCTTCGGAACACGGTGTTCCGCAACTTCGTCCTCGTTTTGTGTTGGTAGCTGTGAAACAGGAGTATGCTCCATTTTTCCACTGGCCTGAACCGCAAGGTGAAGCCCCGACAGTAGGTGAAACGCTATACGCGGAGATGGCTTCGCAGGGGTGGCCAGGAGCGGAAAGTTGGGCAGCTCGTGCGAATAAAATTGCGCCGACTCTCGTTGGCGGATCTAAGAAGCATGGTGGCCCAGATGTCGGTCCTTCGCGTGCAAGAGAAGCGTGGGCCAAGCTAGGGGTTAAGGGGTCGTCAATTGCGGAGTATCCGCCTGCCGCTGATGATCCAGTGGATCAACCTCCACGGCTTACAGTTGCTATGGGAGCTCTAATTCAAGGTTTTCCGCCGGAGTGGAAAATTTCTGGAAAGAAAACTGCTGCCTGGAGACAGGTCGGAAATGCATTTCCGCCGCCTGTGGCAAGAGCATTGGGAACTTCGATTTCAAATGCACTAAATAAAAACACAGCACAGGTGCCGATTCAAGAGGTCATAGCTGTATAAAAGTCGATTCTTTTATCGAAATCGGTCAACTGAGCTAGAAAGGACCGTTACCTTGTCAGCTTCCCGTTCGCGCGACCTGCTTCGTCGTAAAGCAAAGTGCGAATCTCAGCCGGATATCGCATCGGAGGTGGGAAGCAAACCACAAGGTCTCGATCCTCGGCAGGGTGAATTAGACGGGATTAAACAACCGATTCCGCGAGAGATTTGGATTCTGGTCAGCGCTGCGTTCATCATCGCGTTGGGCTTCGGTCTGATCGCACCGATCTTGCCGCAGTACGCGCGCAGCTTCGATGTGGGTGTGTTCGCGGCCAGCTTCGTGGTCAGTTCGTTCTCCATTTTCCGGCTTATCTTCGCACCGGCATCGGGCTCACTGGTAGAGAAGCTCGGATATCGGCGCACGTACCTAACCGGCATCAGCATCGTCGCGCTCTCGACTTTGCTTGTCGGTGTTGCGCAGACATATTGGCAACTGCTGGCGTTTCGTGCGCTCGGAGGCATCGGTTCGACGATGTTCACGGTCTCGGCAATGGGGCTGATTGTGCGGATTTCACCGCCGGAGATCCGCGGTAAGAGCTCGGCCGCCTACGGCACAGCCTTCCTGTTGGGCAATGTCTTTGGCCCAATCATTGGTGCTGCAATGGGCGCATGGGGCATGAGGGTGCCGTTTTTCATCTACGGTGGCGCGCTGATTGTGGCAACGATTGTGGTCGGCATGTCGCTGAGTGCGGAGCATCTTCGCCATGTAGTGCCCAAGCGCACAACCCCGGTGCTGAGGTTCTCCGAAGCAATCCGTGACTCGGCATATCGAAGCGCACTAGTCGGAGCCTTCGCCAACGGCTGGTCGAACTTCGGCGTGCGCGTCGCGATTGTCCCGCTGTTCGCTGCGGCAACGTTTTCCCATGTTGGCGCCCCAGAACCGGGCAGCGATGGGGCAGTAGCCGCCACTGCCACAGCTGGTTTCGCGCTGACGGCCTTCGCGCTCGGCAATGTCACGGCATTGCAGTTTTCCGGTCGTCTCTCCGACCGCATTGGCCGTCGTCCACTGCTCATCACAGGCCTGTTTATCAACGGCGTGTTCACTGGCGCAATCGGATTTAGCAGCGGTGCCATTCCGCTACTGATTCTCTCAGTCCTCGCCGGCTTCGGCGCTGGCATGATCAATCCATCGCAGCAGGCCGTGCTTGCCGACGTCATCGGCGCCAACCGCCAAGGTGGAAAGGTGCTCGCCAATTTCCAGATGGCTCAGGACTTCGGAGCGATTTCCGGCCCGCTGATTGTCGGCGCAATCGTGGATGCCGCAGGGTTCAAGGCCGGTTTCCTTGTTTGCGGTGTCATTTCGCTGGTCGCAATGGTGGGCTGGATTTTCGGGCGCGAGACTCTACCAGCCCACTCGTCGAACAGCGGGGCCAAAGAAGTCAAAGCGAAAACAGCTTAAGCAGAAGCGGATTTGCTAGTTTCCTTGCCTTCATCGAGCTTTCGGCAAATAGCCACGTAGATAGCGCCAGTGATGTTGTGCACCACAGCGGCCACCGCGCCGGGAAGCGCTGCCTCCGGGGTAAAGAACTTCGCTGCCATACCGGAGGACAGGCCAGCGGATTGCGTACCGACCTCCACGGCCACCGTGCGCTTGCCCGCAGTTGGCATCCCCACCAGCTGGCCTGCAAAGAAGCCGAGCACGTAACCCAGAACGTTGTGGATGATCACAGCCACAAACACAATCAGGCCAATGTTCGCCAGGCTCTCTGCGTTCTTGGCTACGGCACCGAAGACCACGCCACCGATACCGAGAATAGAAATCCACGGCAGAATCGGGAGGATCTTGTTAATAAAGGTATCGGCCACAAAGCGGATAATCAGACCGCCAATCACTGGCAGGAGGACTGTCTGGCAGAGGCTCCAGGCCATCCCGAGGCCGTCGACCTCCGTGTGCGCGTCGGCAAGCACGAGCATAAGAAACGGCGTCATAATCGGCGAGACCAGCGTCGACACACTGGTCATGGCGACGGACAGTGCGACATCGCCACGCGACAGGTATGCGATGACATTCGACGAAGTGCCGCCCGGAACAGAGCCCAGCATGAGCAGACCAACAGCGAGTGCCGGGTTGAGCCCGAGGGCTTTAGCCACGGCAATCGCCAGCAGCGGCATGATGACAAACTGCGCAATGACGCCGAAGAGAATCACCAACGGTCGCTTAGCGACCTGCTTAAAGTCCGGGATGGTCAGGGTGAGGCCCATCGCGAACATGATGATCATCAGGAAGTACGTGATGTAATCCGTCAGCGGAGTAAACGGGGCGGGGAAGAAGAATGCCAGCGCCGAACCCGCCAAAATAAAGCCCGGAAACCCGAGAACTTCAATCATTGCCGAGAGCTTCGACGGCTCCTTATCCGCCTGCCCGCCATTCCCAGAAACCTCGTCAGGAGAATGTGGTTTTAGCGGGGACTGCCGGGGCGAAGACGGCTGTATTTCTGGTGCGTTGTTATAGCTGGACATTCTCTAGCGACCTTGGGCTTATACGTTGCGAAATTGCAAAAATCCGCCGAACGGTGGGTGTTCCACGGCGGAAAATAGCTGATATGTGTACAAACTTGTAGGGAAAATGTTAGCCACCTCACCCCATGCAATTGCAAAATAGGTACCCCGAAGTGGGTGCAATGTGTTCGCTTGACGACGTTCCCATTGTCGTGACCTTGCGGACAGGAAATGGTTTTTTGACCGACGGTGGCGTAGTCTGGGCAATCGGTGTGAAATCCTGACGACAATGTCGCAGAGAATCTGGCAGCGGTATAAATTCGCTGGTGAAACGCTTGAAAGTGCATAGTGCATGATGGGCGCCCCTCCTCGGAAGTCAAAGCTGAATTGGGTTTGGGCGCAATTTTTCGAAGTATGTGCAAGAGAAGCGATGTCATCGCAATTCCGACGTGAGAGCACTGAAAACAAGAACGTAAATTGGGCGGGTCATGTATGTGCGACCCAACTGTGAGTAATCAACTGTTGAATATTGAGTGTGCGGGCGAAAAGGCCCAGGAAGAGCCCCAAATGGCTAATAATGAAATGAATGGCAGCGTCGAGGAAAACCGCGAGGATCAGCGCGAAAACCAGCGCGAGGACGCAATTGTGAAGGCCGAGGATGTAGTGGCCGAGGGAGCACCGGTGGTCGAAGAGAAGGCCGCTGAGGAAAAGACCGAAAAGGCTGAGGTCAAGGAAAAGGCCGAGAAGAAGGCCGAAAAGAACAAAGACGACAACGGCGACGACACCGTCGGCTTCGATGAGCTTGAGCTGCCGGATGACATTGTCAATGCAGTTCGCAAGGTTGGGTTTGAGACTCCGTCCCCAATTCAGGCTGCAACTATCCCGACTCTGATGAGCGGCCGCGACGTCGTCGGCCTGGCTCAGACTGGTACCGGTAAGACCGCGGCGTTTGCGCTGCCGATTCTGGCTCGCATTGATCGCTCCGTCCGTGCACCACAGGCTCTGGTGCTCGCTCCGACCCGTGAGCTGGCGCTCCAGGTTGCGGATTCCTTCCAGTCGTTTGCTGATCACCTGGGCAAGATTCAGGTCCTGCCAATCTACGGTGGTCAGTCTTATGGAGTGCAGCTGTCGGGTCTGCGCCGAGGTGCGCAGATTATCGTCGGCACGCCTGGTCGTGTCATCGACCACCTGGAGAAGGGCTCGCTGGACATCTCCGACCTGCGCTTCCTGGTACTGGACGAGGCCGATGAGATGCTGCAGATGGGCTTCCAGGAGGATGTCGAGCGCATTCTTGCCGACACCCCGGATGACAAGCAGGTCGCGCTGTTCTCGGCTACCATGCCGGCTGCGATTCGTCGCCTGTCCAAGCAGTACCTGACGGAGCCGGAAGAGATTACCGTCAAGTCCCAGACTCGCACTGCGGACAACATTCGCCAGCGCTTCCTGATGGTCAGCCACCGCAACAAGCTGGACGCGCTGACCCGCATCCTCGAAGTCGAGGAATTCGAAGCGATGATCATGTTCGTGCGCACCAAGCACGAGACCGAGGAGCTCGCCGAGAAGCTGCGTGCCCGCGGATTCTCCGCTGCCGCCATCAACGGCGACATCCCGCAGACTCTGCGTGAGCGCACGATTGATCAGCTCAAGGACGGTCGCCTGGACATTCTGGTGGCAACCGATGTGGCTGCTCGTGGCCTGGACGTTGACCGTATTTCCCACGTGGTCAACTACGACATTCCGCACGATACCGAGTCCTATGTCCACCGCATCGGTCGTACCGGCCGCGCTGGCCGCTCCGGCGAGGCGCTGCTCTTTGTCACCCCGCGTGAGGGACGCCTGCTGCGCTCGATTGAGCGTGCAACCAAGTCGCAGCTGCACGAGATGAAGCTGCCGACCGTCGATGAGGTCAACGACTCTCGCAAGCAGAAGTTCGCTGATGACTTGACCGAGGCGCTTGCTGATTCGCAGGTTCCGGTCTTCCGTGAGCTCATCGAGGAGTACGCAGAAGAGCACGACACCCCACTGGTTGATATCGCCGCCGCTATCGCTGCGCAGGCACAGTCGGGCGACTTCCTAATGAAGGAGCCGCCGCGTGGCCGTCGTAACGACCGTGACCGTGATCGTTTCGACCGCGACCGCAACCGTGGCCGCGATGGTCGCTCCCGTGGTGAGCGCGGTCAGGGCAAGCGCGCTGACCTGGTCGAGTTCGACCGCGAGGGCACCGCAACCTACCGCATCAGCGTCGGTCGTCGCCAGCACGTCCGCCCGGGTGCCATCGTCGGTGCCATCGCCAACGAGGGTGGCCTGTCCTCCAAGGACTTCGGACACATCGACATCCGTGGCGATCACACTCTGGTCGAACTGCCGGCCAACCTGCCGCAAGAAGTCATCAACAACCTCTCCGATACTCGCATCTCCGGCCAGCTCATTGGGCTGAAGCTTGACGACGGCACCTCGGTCGACGACAGCGATGACTACCGCGGTGGCCGTGGTGGCTACCGTGGCAATCGTCGTGATGGCGGCCGTGGTCGCGGAGGATACCGTGGTGGTCGCGGTCGCGACGACCGTCGTGGTGGTGGCCGTGGCCGCGGTGGCTACCGTGGAAACTTCGAAGATGGTGACGATTTCGGCGGCCGTGGTCGCGGAGGATACCGTGGTGGTCGCGGTCGCGACGACCGTCGTGGTGGCTACCGTGGTGACCGTGATGACCGTCGCGGTGGTTACCGAGGCGGACGCCGCTAAACCTGCTAGGTGGGGTGAGCGGGGTGGTCGTCGTCAGGCGACTACCGACTACCGCCCTTGGCGCTGACCTAGAAAACAAAAAACTGCCGGTGCGCATGTACTTTCAAACCCGATTAGTCGGGCCGAAACGTACAGGCGCACCGGCAGTTTTATTGTGTCTGAGCGTGTGCTCTAGATGAAGAACATCAGGATGCCGGCGACAACCCACAGCAGGGAGAAGATGCCGGAGAACATAGCCAGCTGGCTCTTCTGCTTGTCCCAGTCGAGCTCTTCAGCCTTCTTGCGACGCTCGATGAACTCCGGATCGTCAGCATCCTCGTCTTCGTCGGCGATGCCGAGGCCGGCCATCATCAGACGCTGACGCGGAATGACCAGGAAGAACAGCAGTGCCCAGGCGATGATAGCCAGCAGGATTGCGGCGTGCATTGCCCCGGACTTCATGTAGGTCGACACATCGGTGAACATGACACCGAAGCCGAGCAGCGGCACGAGCAGCGACCACATGCCGTAGGTGCGCGAAATGGCGTGCATGGTGCGCGCGGCGCCGACCGTTCCTGCCTCTCCGCCGCGGGCTGCAAGCGCGAGCTTCGGGAACATCGAAATTGCGACAGTCACCGGTCCTAGCAGCAGAATTGCCGCCAGGACGTGAACCATAAGAACTACGTTTTGCACGTATTACCTTTCCACGACTGAATGTAGGCCTCGCGTTCAAGCGAGGAGTGGCCTGGATATTTCTTTATTAAGACCAGTCCTTAACTTAACGTGCTCGCACTATTTTCTCTATTTCGTGCCTTTCCTCGCGCGGATTCCACACGCAGTGGCCATCGCCTTCCAGTCTGCCGACGATACGGGCAGGTCCCATTTAATGGCCACCGCTAAGTAACGATGCGAATAGTCACACGCTTTCGCATCCTCGGCAAGCCATTCCGCCGGGCTGGCATCTCCTTTATCCCGGTTGACCGCGCTTCGCGTGGGCACGAGGTTGGTCTCGATATCGTTGGCAAATTGCCGACGCCTCTCGGAATCCCAGGCGTAGGCTCCGAAATCCCACGCCGCTGCCAACGGATAAATGTGGTCGATATCGACCTCATGCGCACCAACTGGGTCACCCGTGTAAGGGTCGGGGATTTCGCGCGGGGAGCCGTCGTCAAGCGAACATGCAGAGCCCCCGAACCACGCCGCCAACACTTTATGGCGTGTATTGCAATCGGCAGAACCTGCCCAGACGTCGAAGCGCTCGCGCTTGTATCCGGTGACGGTGGGGCGGTCGGCGACGACGCGTACGGTGCGCAGTTGCTTGACGACGGCTTCCGTCTCCGACCTCGCGGGGGAGGAGGTGACGAGAACTCGCGTAAGCGCAAAGGATGAGACAAAGGCGGTAGTCAGGGAGGCGGCCAGGATGGCAAATAAAAAAGGGCGCATACCTAGTTGGGCGCGAAAAATACTTTTTCGGTTCCCTTGTAGGTATGCGCCGGGGCTAGCCTGCGGGGCTAGCGGAGGCCAAGCCTAGATCAAAGCGTTAGACCAGAGCCTGCTTTGCTGCGTGGTCGAACTCTTCCTTGATCTTCTCGTTCGGCTCCTTGGTAAGCAGCGTGACAATAATCATCACGACAGTTGCAGCGGCGAAGCCCGGGACGATCTCGTAGAGAGTGTCGCTGAGCGAGCTCATGCCCCATGCGAAGGAGACAACCGCACCGGTGATCATGCCGGCAGCAGCACCAGGGGTGTTCAGGCGCGACCAGTAGAGGGCGGCCAGCAGCACCGGGCCGAATGCCGAGCCGAAGCCAGCCCATGCGAAGCCAACCAGATCCAGAATGGAGCTGTTCGGGTTAGCAGCGATGATTGCGGCGATGATGGCGATCAGCGCGACGGCGACGCGGGAGAGCGTCATGTAGGTCTTCGGACGCAGGGACTTGTTGACCGTTGCCTTGAACAGGTCCTCGATCAGCGCGGAGGAAGACACCAGCAGCTGTGAAGAAATGGTGGACATGATTGCTGCCAGCACTGCAGTCAGAATCAGGCCTGCAATCAGCGGGTGGAACAGGATGCGGGTCATGTCCAGGAAGATGGTCTCGTAGGAAGACGCATCAGTGACCGAAGCATCTGGGTTCGTAGCGAAGAAAACAGTTGCGGTCAGGGCCACGAGGACCGAGCCGAGCATGCACAGTGCCTGCCAGCCAACGCCCCAGCGGCGACCCTCAGTTGCGTCCTTTGCACTGCGCAGAGCCATGAAGCGGACGATAATGTGCGGCTGGCCAAAGTAGCCCAGACCCCAGCCGAGGAGACCGATAATAGTGATTAGCGGAATGCCGGCGAACGGATCGAAGAAGGTCTCAACCGGCTGTCCCTCGCTGCCCGGGTACGGGTTGTTAGCAGCAAAGCTGAAGATGTCCGAGAAGGAGTTGCCGTTGTTAATCAGGTAGATGATGCCGACAGTCGGAACCGTCAGCAGCGCAATGAACATGATGATGCCCTGCACCGCGTCCGTGTAGGAGACAGCAAGGAAGCCGCCGAACAGGGTATATGCGACAGTGATCCCCGCAACCAGCAGCATGCCGACGAGGTAGCTGCCACCGAACGTCGACTCCCAGTAGCGGCCACCTGCGACCATGCCCGAGGAGACGTAGAAGGTGAAGAACAGCAGAATAATCAGGCCTGCGGAAACGCGCAGCACCTTCGACGTATCGTGCAGACGGTTCTCCAGGAACGACGGCACGGTAATCGAGTTACGAGCAATCTTGGTGTAGCTACGCAGGCGCGGTGCGGTGAACTTCCAGTTCAACCATGCGCCTGCGACCAGGCCGATTGCAATCCAGGTCTGATTCAGGCCTGAAAGATAAATCGCGCCGGGCAGACCCATCAGCAGCCAGCCGGACATGTCCGATGCACCCGCTGACAGTGCTGCGACGAACGGATGTAGACCGCGACCGCCAATCATGTATTCGTCATACTCTGCGGTCTTTTTCCATCCGGTCCAGCCGATGTAGACCATCAACAGCAGATAAATGACTAGTGCGATGATGAACCATGTTTGTTGGTCCACAGGGCAACTCCTCATTATTTATTAGGCGTACAGTCGGACTCACGCACTGCCCAGCACGCCGGAAATCGTTTCCTAGCGCATCACTCAATTTCGTTTGAGCCAGTCCGCTTGACGACGTTCACAGCGTCGCAGCAAAATCGAGCCAGAAAGTGGCCGACAGAAACAGCAGAACCTGCGATTCGCAATGAAACACAACTTCAGCTTCCGGGCTGTCTACGACAGTCAGCGGAGCCTACTGGCACATGCGAACCATGGCAGAACTATTGCACGAGTCACACATTTTTAATTCTTGTAGCTCATACGACGTTTGCATGTGATGCGCTGCATTGCAAGATAAGAAGCGTTGAAAAAGGTTTTAAAAATCGGTTAAGTGCGACAAATTACCTGGGAAAAGGGGTATTTGGGTAGAAGGGGACTAATTTTTGCAAGATACATAGTTCGAACATGCGTGCTAATGTTGTGGTGTGGTGGAAAAGCTGATCCGGGGTGCGTGGCAGAATCTTCATTGAAGAAATATCTGGTGGCGAAGCCGCCGGGTGATTAGACGGTGATGACTGAGCAAGCAGTGGGGAGGAAGTAATGGGCCAAGTTGCTAAGTCAGCGGTGCCGTTGCTGCTGCACGCGGTCTGGAAGGACGATTCGGGTCTTCACCTGTGGGTGGAGCGGCCAGAGGGGCACCGGATTATTGCGGACGTGGATTTGCTGGAAGTTCCGGCGCATCAGCGTCGGCTTTTTGCAGTCCTGGACCGGGGGAGTCGAGCACAACTGACGCTAAAACTGCGCACACCGAAGGGGCGGGCAGTAGAGAAAGCGGTACCCACATGGGTGTTCCCGCCATGGGCTGCGGTGACAGCACTGGTGCAATTGCAGGAGGAAGTTTCCTCGACGGCGATGGCGCCGGATCTTAGGTTCTTTGTAGATGTTGTGCAGGGATTGGATGCTTTCGCACGCTCTGGGCGGGCATTGGTGGCGCTGACGTGGGAAGACAATGAGTGGTGGCCGACGTGGCGGATGTCTGAGGGGTTGAGTGAGATTGCCTGGCAGAGTCAGGTCATTTCCCGTACACCACCGGTGTTGATTGATAACGGAGGTGCCACGGTGGCTGAGGATTTCATCAATCGGATGTTTCATTGGGTCACCAACGCGCTCCTGGCCGATTTGGATGAACCGGCAGAACAGCGTCAGAGTTTCGTGCGGTCGTTGTTGCAGTCGGAGTCCCTGGGGCGTGCGACACCGGGGGTGGCGCAGTCGCTGGCAAAGTGGAGGCTGTCGGCCGATGGTGAGGATGTTCGCCTGCAGCTAATGGTGCAGGAACCCGTTGGTTTTGAAGGCCAGCTGGAAGACTTGCCGGATGTGGATCTTCCGCAGCTGTTGGAGTTGCGGGATCGAGCGGATGACGAAGGCGGCTCAGTAACTCGCCTCAATCCTCGTTCAGCTGCGGTGGAACATGAGACTCTATGGCCATTGCGGATGTACTACCGCATCGGTGTCGCAGCTCCAGAGCGCCTGAACCCAGAAATGTGTCGCCGGTCCGTGCTGTCGCTACTTCGCCCGCAGCTATTGGCTGCACAAGAGGCATTCCCAACGCTCAAATATGCGAAAGCAGCGGGCCACCCGGGCTTAGATCTGCTGCTGACCTCAGAGCAGCTGATAGAGCTTATGACTGATGGCATCTCGCAGCTGGCAAAGGTCGATATCGATGTAATGCTGCCGCCGAACTGGAAGTCAGTGGAGACCACCCTGCAGTTGCACACTGAAGTCGTCCAGTTAGATCCGACGGGGCCTGCTGGGCGCCGTTCGGAACCGAAACTCGGATTTGACCAACTGGTTGATTACGAGTGGAAGCTGGCCGTGGGGGATGCCGTACTGACGGAAGCGGAAATGCGTGAGCTCGCTGCATCGAGTACGGGGCTAGTGCATCTGCGTGACCACTGGGTGCACGCGAATCCAGAGGTAGCTCGAGAAGCCCTGAAGTTTTTGGTGGAGCAGACTAAGGCCGGGGAGGAAACCGGTAAAGGGCAAGCCACCCTGAAAGAGTTGGTCTTCGACGGTGGCTTGGAGTCGCAAGCACCAGCAGCAGTGCCCGTCGCCCCCAGGGATCCCTCTTGGCTCAAGGCGTTGGTGTCGAAGTACTCAGACGGTTCCACGGCCCTCGCAGAGTCGGTCGAGGTGCCACCGAGTTTTGTCGGTGAGCTGCGGGAGTATCAACAGCGCGGTGTGGAGTGGCTGGCGGATATGTCCAACCGCGGCTTTGGTGTCATTCTCGCTGACGACATGGGGCTTGGTAAGACTGTGCAAATTCTGGCGCTGTTGGAGTATGAGCGCTGCCGTCGTCAAGCGGATGCGAAGAATCAAGAGCACAAGGCTTCGCTTCTGGTCGTTCCGACAGGTGTGCTGCGCAATTGGGCAGCAGAAGCGGCAAAGTTCACTCCAGAGCTCAAGGTTGGGCTGCTGCATGGTTCACACCGCCCTCATGGTGAAGAACTACAGGAATTTATCGGGAAACACGATGTTGTTGTGACGACCTATGGTGTTGCTACCCGCGATGTGAACGAACTTTCCCAAGTGCAGTGGGATCATGTGATTGCTGACGAAGCGCAGGCAATTAAGAACCCCAACGCCCAGGTATCCAGAGCGCTGCGGAGCCTGGGCTCGCGACACAACATCGCCATGACTGGTACTCCGGTGGAAAACGACTTGGGCGAGCTGCGCACCATCATGGATTTCTGTAATCCAGGCATGCTGGGGTCGGCGAATGCATTTCGCAACAAGTTTGCGATTCCCATCGAGCGTGATGGGAATGCGGAAATGCTACTGCAATTGCAGTCGATTACAGCACCTTTTATTCTGCGCCGACTCAAGTCGGATCCAGCTATCGCGCCGGACCTGCCCAAGAAGAATGAGCAGGTGGAGATGGTTCCTCTCACGACGGAGCAGGCTTTCTTGTATCAGGAAGCTGTGAAGGACATCGAGGACAAGCTCAAGCGCTCGCAGCGGAATCGCTCTGGCAACTTCGGGCGAAAGAGCATCATCCTCGGCGGCATCATGAAGTTGAAGCAGATTTGCAACCACCCAGCGCACTACCAGCACGACGGCTCAGGGCTGCTTAATCATGGGCAGCATCGCTCGGGCAAGGTTGCACGGCTGGAAGAGCTCGTCGATGAGATTGTCCAAAACGGTGAACGCGCGCTTGTGTTCACGCAGTTCGTGGAGTTCGGCAAGATGCTCGCCCCTCATTTCAGCAAGCGCCTGGGCGTGGACATTCCGTTTATCCAAGGGGCAATGACTCCGGCACAGCGCGAGAAAGTAGTGGCAGAGTTTAATGCCCCGGACGGCCCACCAATCATTTTGCTGTCTACTCTCGCGGCAGGTGTTGGCATCAACCTGGTTGCCGCCAACCACGTCATTCACATTGACAGATGGTGGAATCCAGCAGTTGAAAACCAGGCCACGGACCGCTCTTACCGCATCGGTCAGCGTAAAGACGTACACGTGCACAAGCTGGTCAGTGTGGGAACGTTGGAAGAGCGTATCGACGAGCTGATTTTCGAGAAGGCAGAATTGGCGGATGCAGTTGTGCGTGCTGGTGAAACCAAGCTGACGGAGATGGACTTTCACCGTTTGCGGTCTCTGTGGCAATTGGACAAGGACAAAATTCAGTCACTGCGTGAATCGATGGACGCAGCGGAGGCAAAGTCCGGTGGGACGGTGACCGATGGGGTGATCTCGGAGGCCACGGCATCGGATTCCGCATCCTCGGATGACGATTCGATTCCCAACAATGTGACCCCGTTTAGAGTCCAGAAGAGGTGGTACTAATGGCCGGTGACGGAGACGTGACATGGGGCGACAATGTCATCTTTGCCGAGTTTGGCAAGGGCCCCTCTGGAAAGCGTGGTCGCAAAAGGACGACAGCGCGAAGCGCACCAGCAACCAGCTCGACGATTGAAAAGCTCCTGGCCACCCAGGACTGGGCCGGTGCATTTACCGGACAGCCGCGACGTGGAACCGCAGCGCGAGTGGCGGTCGAGCCACGTACTACTTTTGCCCGGTGGGTGTGGGAGTTCATCATCCGTGGCGCTGATTCGGGTCGTGTTCACAGAGGTGAGAAGTACAGGTTCGACGGCAATGTGCTGGGGCTTCGAATCGCGGATGGTTACATCATCGGTGAAGTGCAGGGCAGCCAGCCGGAACCATTTTCAGTCTTTATTCGGTTCCCACGGCGGGAGCAGAAACAAACTGACGACGTACTGCGGTGGTTGGTGAACAATCCGTCGGCCTTCACAGAGTTTGAGCACGGTGAATTGCCGTATGAGCAGATGGAAATGCTGTTGTGCGATGGTGAAGAGCACATTTACAGCGAATGCACCTGCCCGGACCCGGCACCTGTGTGTAAGCACACCGTTGCAGTTGCCGCTCAACTCGTTGCCGATATCGACCGCGATCCGCTGTCGCTACTGCAGCTGCGCGATTATCCGCAGCGCGAATTGCAACGCCGGCTTCAGGAACTAACACAGCTACGAAACCGGACTGCGCCGAAGCGCCTCGGGCTTGGCGGCGCGGTTCGGGAGGATCCCAATAAAACCGCCCAGAAGTCGGATGAAGCTGGTGGAAATGATGGCGGTGACAACGAGCAGAAAAAGGTTGCCGAGCTTTTCGCTGTCGAAGCCGATTACTGGGGCAATGACTTGGAACGAGTCAGCGTTCCTTCGCTCGAGGTTGTTGACCCACTAACAGTTACCGACCGCAGTTTGCTGCATGAAGCATTGCAGCCAACCTGCGTAATTTCGAGAGAGACCATTCGTGCAGTCGCCGATTTGGAAGATTGTTGGCAACATCTGCAGGAATCGCTGAGCCTGGGACAAAAGGAGCGCTAGTCATGAAATTCATTCACACCTCAGATTGGCAACTGGGAATGACTCGGTGGTTCCTAGAGCTCGACGGCGGTGAAGCCCAAGCTAGGTTCCACGAAAGTCGCCTCAACGCCATCGATCGCATCGGCGAGTTGGCGACCAGCGAAGGCGCTGAGTTCATTGTCGTCGCTGGCGACGTGTTCGATTCCAACACATTGCCGGACAAGGTGTTCTTGCGGGCTCTTGAGCGAATCGCCAAGCTACCCGTGCCGGTGTATCTCCTACCCGGCAACCATGATGCGCTTGATGCTTCTTCCATTTATCGACGTAGTGCTTTCGAATCTTTGGAAGACCGAGGAGTTTACGTAATTCGCGACAGTGCGCCCATTGCCATCCGTGACGGGGTGGAACTCATCGGCGTGCCAGTGCGCGGCAAGTATTCGGCAGACGACATCGTGGCGGAAATAGCCACGGAGCTTGAGCCCGCCGATGGAATCCGAGTGATGGTCGCACACGGCCAAGTAGAAGGCTTTGGTGCTGATGCAGGAGCCACCATTGATCTGACCAGCTTGGAACAAGCTATTGAGCGCGGGGCGTTGCACTATGTTGCGCTGGGGGATTCCCACTCCACGAGCCAACTCGATCATGCTGGCAGAGTTTATTTCTCCGGCGCACACGAAACCACAGCGTACGACGACAAAGAACGGGATTCCGGCAATGCACTCGTCGTCGACATTGTAGAGAGCGGCCCCGAAAAGGGCTCAGTTACCGTGGCCTCCCACCGAGTGGGGCAGTGGGCTTTTCATGCCATTGACATGGATATCACTGGCGCGGAAGACCTCGATGAGTTCTTTGCTGAACTGGACGGTATCGAGGCGAAGACAGACACAGCGGTGAAGTATTCATTGCGAGGAACCGTGACACTGTCGGAGTCGACTACCTTTGAAAATCGACTTGAGCAGTATCAACAGCTTTTCGCTGCACTTTATCGCCGAGAAAGTGGTTCCGATTTGACGGTGGTTCCGTCCGAGGGGGATATCTCTAATCTCAATCTCACCGGTTATCCGCTCATAGCTGCAGAAAAACTAACGGTCTTGAGCAAAGGGCGAACCGAGAGCGGCAGACCGTTATCAGAATCTGAAACCACTGCAGCAGCCGATGCGCTTCGCTTGCTGGCGCGCCTGGCCGGAGAGAAGGAATAAATCATGCGTTTTCACGACATCGAATTACACAATGTACGTGCGATTGATTCACTCTCAATCACAGGGCTAGCCGAGCGGGGCGTGGTAGTGATTTCCGGTGAAAACGAGTCGGGTAAGACGACAATCGCCAAAGCTATTCACGTTGCGCTGACGACAAAATGGAAGTCCAGGTCAAGCGAAGCGCTTAGTCTGAACAGTCACTCCAGCCAGGAAAAGCCGCAGGTTAAGCTCCGGCTGGAGCTTGACGGCTACGAATTTACGCTGGACAAGATCTTTGGTAGCACCAAGGACACCGGCACAATCGTCACCGTCCACTCTCCGACAGCCGAGGTTCTTAAAGATGACCAGGCGGAAGAGTGGCTGGCCGCACGAATGCACAATGCGGACACCAAGAACCTGTGGCAGGTTTTCGTTGCTGAACAGGGGCAAGCGCAAAAGACACTCTCCTTGGGCGGTTATGCGCAGGTCACAAGCGCACTGCAGTCGGCATCGGGGCAGCGCGCGGAAACCGCAGAAGAGGTAGGTCTGTTTGAAGCCGTTGAAGCTGAATACGGCAACTATTTCCAAAAAAATGGCAAAGAGCGCAAGCAGCTTACCGACGTAGACAAGGAGCTGGCGGAAGCCCAGCAGGTGCGCGACGAAGCGGCGAAAAGGTCCGAGAATTCGAAGCGCTCAATGAGGAAGCTGCTCGTAATGAAGAAAGCCAACACACGCAGTGGGCATCGTTGCCAGAAGCCAAAAACGAAGTCGAGCATTGGGCGCAGGCACTCGAAGAACTCGAAAAGTTCAGGGTTGCCGTGTCCCAGGCACAGGAGGTCTCCGCAGCGGCGAAGCAGCAGCTGGACTTAGCTAAACAGGCTCAGCAAGAGCGCGAAACCTTCATTCAGCAGGCACAAGATGCCAGGGATCAGCATTCCGTCGCAGAGAAGAAAGTTGCTGAACTTAAGGAAGCGTTCGATAAGGAGGTCGCAGCTTTAAAGAAGGCGCAGGAGGATCGCGATGCAGTTGTGACCGCGTACCGCGAAGCTCGAAAAGCAGAAGAGCTGGCTGCAGCTGAAGTCGCATTGGGGGAGAAGCGCGGCTTGGTTGAAGCCTTGTCGAAGCGAGTGAAGAAGCTCGATGCGCTCCGCGCGCAATTGGCAGAGCAAAAGGAGGTAATTGCTCGGAATTCCGTTACCGAGGAGGTAATGGAAAAACTGTTGACCTGCGAACGCGAAGTTGCAACAGCCACCGCTGTGCTGGAGGCGTCGAGCCCGAGTGTGCAGCTCTCGGCTAGTAGTGCGCAGGAGGTCACAGTCGACGGCGAGAAAGTGGGGCTAGCGCCGGAGGCTGAGTCAGTTCAACGTGCGGTTACTAAGCCGTTGGCCATCGAAGTTGGCGACGTCACGGTTGCTGTTCAGCCCGGAGACGGCTCAGATTCGCAGCAGCGCAAGCTAGAAAAAGCAGAGATATCGCTCAAGGAACAGCTTGAGGCGGCAGGCGCTGATTCCGTCGCGGAAGCACAAGAGGCACACACTCGACGTCGTGAAGCGGAAAAAGCAAAATTCCAGGTGGAGACATCCATAACTGCGGTGTCCGACGGTGTGGAGTATCACCAGCTCACCGCAGAGTTGGATGATGCGAAGGAAGAAGCACGAGTACAGGGCGAGCGGTATCGGGAACTTGCGGGCGAGGATGCGCCGACGGAGATTGACTTGGTGTCGGCAAAGTCGCGGCTGGAAGAAGCTGCAGTGGGGCGTAGGGATGCCGAGTCGGAGCGTGACAATGCCGATATGCGCTTGTCGAAGCTGGAAAAACGTCCTGCACACGCCAACTATACGAAGGCCAGCAGCGAGCTTGAAGGGGCTCGGTCCGTCCTGAAGGTCCGCGAAGATTCGCTTACGACGGCGCGAGAAAAAGCCTCGGATGCCGAGATTTTTGCTGCGGTGGAAAACCGAGGCAAGGACTATGAGGCGGCAGAAGAGCAGCTGGCTGCGGCTCTGAAAGAGTTGGCGCAGCGGGATGCCGACGATGTGGAAGCATCGCTCGCGGGCGCTAAGCAGCGACGGGATGCAGTTGAGAATCGCCTGGCTGAGCTGGAGAAGCGTCGGCAAGAGATTCGGGTGCACTTGGACTATTTCGACAGCGCGAATGAGAAGTTGGCAGCTGCTGAGGGGGTAGTGGAGCGAACGCAGCGAGATCGGGATTCAATGCGTCGCCGTGCAGCCGCCGCCAAGACTCTTATGGAGGTAATGACACAGGCACGTGCGGCATCGCGGAATGCGCTCGCTGACCCCTTGCTCCGCAAGCTCGAAGAGTACGGCGGCGGTGTGTTCGGTGCGGGAACCCAGTTCACGATGAATGAGGACTTGCAGATTGAGTCACGGTCCAATGCCGATGGCAAGTTCGATGTCGATGAGCTATCTGGTGGAGCGCAGGAGCAGCTGGACATTCTGCTGCGCTTGGCCGTTGCCGGTGTCATGGAGGGCGGGCAAGGCGCTCCGGTGATTATTGATGATGCATTAGGTTATTCAGACGAACACCGTTTGCGGCGGATGAATAATGCTCTTGCCAAAGCGGGGCGCGATATGCAGGTATTAGTCCTGACGTGCGATGAAGCCCGCTTTGATCGTGTGACAGGAGCGGAGTTTATGAAAATTCAGGATTTGGTTTCAAGATAGTAGGCTCTGTACATATGCAAGATGTTCCGTGGTTAAGTGATGAAGAGCAGCGGTTATGGCGCTCAATTCTGAACGCTAAACGGGCCGTTGACAGGTCAATTGACCTTCAGCTGCAAGATTCTCTCGATATTTCCACTGCAGATTTTTCGGTTCTGGTTGTTCTCTCCGAGGCTGAAGACAATGTAGTGCGCATGCGCACCCTGTGTGAATCCCTGGAGTGGGACCGCAGCCGAATGTCACACCAAATTACTCGTATGGAGCGACGCGGGCTAGTAACTAAGGAACGCTGCGCCTGCGATAACCGTGGTATCGATGTCACGCTTACTGAACACGGTCGAACTGTGATTGAGAAAGCGGCGCCGAACCATGTGAAGCTTGTGCGCCATGTTTTGTTTGATGTGCTCGGTGAAAATATCGACTATCAGGGGATTTCCGCTGTGCTCGATAAGATTGCAGAGACCGCCAATGCTACGGTCACCGATTCAGTCGACGGACAAGCAGAGTAGCCAAAAGTTTTTGTGAGTGTTTTCTCATTTGTCTCCGCTACGAGGCTCTCACCATTAGCCTAGAGCAGTATGAACTCATTTGAATGGCTGAGTGATGATGAACAGCTCTTTTGGCAGTCGATGGTAGCTGCTTTTCGCGAGGTAGAGCGCAATATCGAGCGGAGCCTACGCACTCGAACCGGGCTGACGTTCGCGGACTTTACCCTGCTCATCGCTCTGCATGAGGTAGAGGAGGGGATTCTGCATGTTGACAAGATTTGTGATCGACTGAAGTGGAACCATCCCCGCGCGCTGCTACATACCAACAGGTTGGAAAAGCGCGGATTTATTCACACCGAAGACCACGGCGAAGACCCGGATTCGGATTATGTCGTCGTCTTAACAGGCGTTGGTCGGCACGTGTTTGCCGAGGCGGCGCCGGATTATGTAGACACTGTTCGCCAGGAAGTTATTTCACCACTTGCTGATGAAGACCGCGAAGTGATGCTGAGGTGCTTCCAGTCGGTTCTCGAAAGGAAATAAGACTTCCAAGTCCTGCTAGTAAAACAATCACTAGCAGGGCGCTTTTTTCTCTACGTTTCAAGTTGTAAAGTAAGGCGTGCCTAAAGCAAAGGGGTGAGTGCTCACTTCTCTTTGTGCACCCTAAGTACCAAAAACTACGCAGAAATAAACAAGGCAGAAACTGAAACGCATGAGAGTCAATATTTTCGCCAAGGCTAAAACCGCGCCAAAGACCAAAACTCTGGCCGCAATCGGGTGTGCAGCGCTGAGCTTCGTCGCTACAGCATGCGGTGCGGACGCAGAGTCGAACGAGGCTGCCGACAACAAAGGAGAACTCACTGTCACTGATGTCGCAGGTCGCACTGTGACCTTCGACAAGCAGCCAGAACGAGTCGTGCTCGGTGAAGGCCGCGCCATGTTTGTCACCGCGATGCTTGACCACGAAAACCCGGGTGACCACGTTGTCGCCATGGGCAGCGATTTGCATTCGGGCGCGCCGTCGTTTGAAACCAAGCTTTTCGAGACGAACCCCGAGCTGAAAGACATGCCGACCATCGGCAATATCGCCAAGGGCGATGTCACAGTTGAAAACCTCATCTCCCACGACCCAGACGTGGTCGTCATGACCCTTGACCACAAGAAGGCCGCGGAGCAGTCCGGTTTCCTCACCAAGCTCGATCAGGCAGGTCTGAAGTACGTATTCACCGACTTCCGGCAAAAGCCCCTGGAGAATACCGCCAAGTCCGTCGAGCTCCTCGGCCAGATCGTCGATGAGCAGGACAATGCCAAGAAGTTCACCGACTTCTACACAAAGCGCGTCAACGAGATCACCGAACGTGCCGCCAAGCTCGAAGACAAGCCAAAGACCTTCGTCTGGCGAGCAGCCGGTCTCAAGGATTGCTGCTCGACCGTCAACAAGTCCAACCTCGGTGACCTTGTCACAGCAGCCGGCGGTGAGAACCTCGGAGACAGCCTCCTCGACACCGAATCGGGCGACGTGACCGCAGAGAAGGTCCTGTCCGTCCAGCCGGAGAAGATCATCGCCACCGGTGGTTCTTGGGCGCTCGATCCGAAGAAGCCGGAAGTGCTGCCACACGTCGAACTCGGCTACACCGCCACCCCAGAGACCGCACAGCGCACTCTGGAAGGCCTGCTGAAGACTCCGGGTTTTGACACCCTGACCGCGCCGAAGAAGGGTGATCTGTACGCCGCCTTCCACCAGTTCTACGACTCGCCGTACAACGTCTTCGCGCTCGAGCAATTCGCCAAGTGGATTCACCCAGAGGAGTTCGCTGACCTCGACCCGGTCGCTGACTTCGCCAAGTTCCACAAGGACTACCTGCCCTTCGAACTCAGCGGCACCTTCTTCACCGCGCTGGAGCCGACCAAGTAACCCATCTTCCACCATCGAAGAAGGAATCCGATGACTTACACCAATCTGCACGCTCCCGCGTCAGGGCTTGACGACGAACCCCGCGAGTCCACCTCCACCAACGGCAGTGGAGGTCAAGAGTCGCAGCCCGCCACCGAACAGCACGAGTGTCCGTCGTCAAGCACGACCTACGACTCTGCGCGACAGTACCGACGACGCTCGGCCCAGAAGATTGCCGTTATTGCGGTGCTGGTGGGGCTGGCCGTGTGCGCGTTTGTAGTGGCGACAATCGTGGGGCCGATGTCACTGAGTGTGGGAGACGTCGTCCGGGGCATCGTGAGCCCGAATGATGTTGACGAAACCACTCGTACGGTGCTGTGGAAGCTGCGCCTGCCTGCATCAGTGATGGCAGTGCTGATTGGTGCAGCGCTGTCGCTTGCCGGTGCACAGATGCAGACAATCCTCGACAACCCTCTGGCGGAGCCGTTTACGCTCGGTATTTCGGCTGCAGCGGCGTTCGGTGGGGCGGCATCGATTGTGCTGGGCTGGGTGATTATTCCGCATGCGCAGTTCAACCTGGCGGCCGTGGCCTGGGTATCATCCGTCATCGCGGTGGCGATTGTGGCGGCGGCGTCGGTATGGCGCGGCTCGGGTAAGGAATCGATGATTCTGCTGGGTATCGGTCTCGTTTTTCTATTCCAAGCGCTGTTGGCGCTGTTGCAATACCGCGCGACTACCGAGGCGCTCCAGCAGATTGTGTTCTGGACGATGGGCTCGCTCCAGCGCGCGAACTGGGTGGCCAACGGCATTATTGCGGCGGCACTGCTGATCGCCATTCCGTTCACCATTCGCTATGCGTGGGCGCTGACGGTGCTGCGACTTGGCGATGCCCGCGCAAAAGCCGTGGGTATCAATGTGGATAGGCTGCGCATTGCGACGCTGATTGTAGCCTCGCTGCTGGCGGCAACCGCAGTGGCCTTTGCCGGCATCATCGGCTTCATCGGACTGGTCGGCCCACACATTGCGCGCATGCTGGTCGGTGAAGAACAGCGCTTCTTTGCCCCGGCATCGATGGCAGCAGGTGCGGCGCTGCTTGCGGCAGCTCATGCGGTATCCATCACGGTGGTGCCGGGTGTGGCAGTGCCGATTGGCATCATTACCGCAATCGTCGGTGTCCCATTCTTTGTCGGCTTGGTTTTCCTGCGTAAGAGGACGGTGTGGAACTAGTGGGCGTATTTCTCGATGTCAACGAAGTAGTCGCAGGCTATGGCAAGCGGAAGGTGCTGCGCGGGGCGTCAATGCGCACGCTGAAGCCGGGTACGGTGACGGGTTTGCTCGGGCCAAACGCTGCGGGCAAATCCACACTGATGACTACGCTGGCGGGGATTCGAAAGCCAATGGCCGGGGAGATTGCACTGACCCGTGACAATGAGCGGGTCGTCGGCTCCGAACTGCGCGATGTCGTCGGCTACGTGCCGCAGGATCTGCCGGCTAGCGCCTCGCTGACCGCATTCGAATCGGTACTGGTCTCTGGCCGGCGCGCCGGGCGTCTGCGCGTGCGCGGCTCCGAGATTGAGCACACTGCGGCGGTTCTCCGGAAGGTTGGTATTGAGCACCTTGCCGACCGCTTCGTCGGCGAGCTCTCCGGCGGTCAGCGTCAGCTCGTCGCCGTCGCGCAGATGTTTGTCCGCGATCCCGAGGTCATGCTTCTCGACGAACCCACCTCCGCCCTCGACCTGCGCCACCAGGTGGAACTCCTACAGCTCGTCCGCGCGGAGGTCGCCTCACGGAGCTCCTTGGCGCTCGTCGCAATCCACGATCTCAATCTCGCAGCCCGCTACTGCGATGAGCTTGTCATGCTTCACGACGGCCACGTGGTTGCCCAGGGAAGTCCTGCTGACGTTCTCACACCGGATCTTTTGGCCCGCGTCTATGGAATTCGAGCTCGCGTGCTTAATGATGGAGGCGTGCCTGTGGTGTGTCCTATTGAGGAAGACCAGGTTTCTGAGGCCGCATAGTGCGGATTTGGCTGGGGTGCGGGGCATTTCGCTAATCGCCCCAGCCAAGTGGTAACATCTTTTCTCGTTGCACTTGTTGTGCTTGTGCCACACGCCCCCGTAGCTCAGTGGATAGAGCGCCGGTTTCCGGTACCGAAGGTCGGAGGTTCGACTCCTCTCGGGGGCACGTTTTATCCCTTAAGCGGTTAGGTTCGATTAGATTCGCCTGGTTGCTTGAGGGATTTTTGTTTCGGGTGTACCTGGCGGAAGCGGGCCAATCCGAGTTACTGACTGCGTTTATGACAAAAA
>NZ_KV809151.1:0-412 GCF_001812455.1 Corynebacterium sp. HMSC076C10 | reverse complement strand
AAGTGGTGATGCATTCACCGCCTGACCCTACCGCGCTATTTCTGTCATAAACGCAGTCAGTAACTTTAATTAGCCCACAGCCGCTGCCATAGACCCAGGAACTAACCCCGCATTCACCCGCCAATGACAGCCATAAAGGCAGTCAGTAACTCACATTGGGGTAAGCAGCGAAAGGTACCAACCGGGCGATCCTCTAAGCGGACACGCCTGTGTCCATTAACCCGGACACCCTTTGCCCCCTTAAGCCTCAAGACACCGGTATGCCCGCCTTCCGCTACCGAGCAGACCAACCCCTATTTAATCCCGTTCACCTGTGGGTAAAACAAAAGTGGGCCGCAGCACCCAACGCCACACGGGAACTGGCTACCACGACCCACAACAATAAACTTTTTATGCCGGCGGCGACCTACTC
>NZ_KV809150.1:0-221 GCF_001812455.1 Corynebacterium sp. HMSC076C10 | reverse complement strand
AGCTAAGATTCGCCAGCGCAGACCGTATATTTCCCATGTTGGGACGATCAGCCACATCGCTGACAATAAACTTGACCGCAAATTCACCCCAGATAAGCCAAACACCGTCTTTGTCAGCGACGTCACCGAGTTCAGGGTTGCAGGCCGCAAGGTCTACCTGTCACCGGTGATGGATCTGTTCGACCGCTCAATTGTTGCCCACACCGTGGCTACATCGCCGT
>NZ_KV809149.1:0-2200 GCF_001812455.1 Corynebacterium sp. HMSC076C10 | reverse complement strand
AAGGCTGCCTCATCGCTAACTTTGCAACAGTGCCCGCTCAGATCGACACCACGACTGCGTCCGGTCGCATGGTGTTCGGAATCTTCGCCACCTTGGCCGAGTTCGAGCGGGATCTGATCCGAGAGCGCACCATGGCGGGTCTCGCCTCCGCGAGAGCGCGCGGTCGCAAGGGCGGACGAAAATTCGCGCTCACCAAAGCTCAGGTGCGTCTCGCGCAAGCCGCCATGGCCCAGCGCGATACTTCAGTTTCCGATCTCTGCAAGGAACTCGGCATCGAGCGCGTCACTCTCTACCGATATGTCGGTCCCAAAGGCGAGCTCAGAGACCATGGAAAGCATGTTCTCGGACTTACGTAGCAACTCGTTTCTTTTCGCAGGTTGAGCCACCTCCGCGCTTCATCAGAAAACTGAAGGAACCTCCATTGAATCGAACTAATATTTTTTTTGGTGAATCGCATTCTGACTGGTTGCCTGTCAGAGGCGGAGAATCTGGTGATTTTGTTTTTCGACGTGGTGACGGGCATGCCTTCGCGAAAATCGCACCTGCTTCCCGCCGCGGTGAGCTCGCTGGAGAGCGTGACCGCCTCATTTGGCTCAAAGGTCGAGGTGTGGCTTGCCCCGAGGTGATCAACTGGCAGGAGGAACAGGAGGGTGCATGCTTGGTGATAACGGCAATTCCGGGAGTACCGGCGGCTGATCTGTCTGGAGCGGATTTGCTCAAAGCGTGGCCGTCAATGGGGCAGCAACTTGGCGCTGTTCACAGCCTATCGGTTGATCAATGTCCGTTTGAGCGCAGGCTGTCGCGAATGTTCGGACGCGCCGTTGATGTGGTGTCCCGCAATGCCGTCAATCCCGACTTCTTACCGGACGAGGACAAGAGTACGCCGCAGCTCGATCTTTTGGCTCGTGTCGAACGAGAGCTACCGGTGCGGCTCGACCAAGAGCGCACCGATATGGTTGTTTGCCATGGTGATCCCTGCATGCCGAACTTCATGGTGGACCCTAAAACTCTTCAATGCACGGGTCTGATCGACCTTGGGCGGCTCGGAACAGCAGATCGCTATGCCGATTTGGCACTCATGATTGCTAACGCCGAAGAGAACTGGGCAGCGCCAGATGAAGCAGAGCGCGCCTTCGCTGTCCTATTCAATGTATTGGGGATCGAAGCCCCCGACCGCGAACGCCTTGCCTTCTATCTGCGATTGGACCCTCTGACTTGGGGTTGATGTTCATGCCGCCTGTTTTTCCTGCTCATTGGCACGTTTCGCAACCTGTTCTCATTGCGGACACCTTTTCCAGCCTCGTTTGGAAAGTTTCATTGCCAGACGGGACTCCTGCAATCGTCAAGGGATTGAAACCTATAGAAGACATTGCTGATGAACTGCGCGGGGCCGACTATCTGGTATGGCGCAATGGGAGGGGAGCAGTCCGGTTGCTCGGTCGTGAGAACAATCTGATGTTGCTCGAATATGCCGGGGAGCGAATGCTCTCTCACATCGTTGCCGAGCACGGCGACTACCAGGCGACCGAAATTGCAGCGGAACTAATGGCGAAGCTGTATGCCGCATCTGAGGAACCCCTGCCTTCTGCCCTTCTCCCGATCCGGGATCGCTTTGCAGCTTTGTTTCAGCGGGCGCGCGATGATCAAAACGCAGGTTGTCAAACTGACTACGTCCACGCGGCGATTATAGCCGATCAAATGATGAGCAATGCCTCGGAACTGCGTGGGCTACATGGCGATCTGCATCATGAAAACATCATGTTCTCCAGTCGCGGCTGGCTGGTGATAGATCCCGTCGGTCTGGTCGGTGAAGTGGGCTTTGGCGCCGCCAATATGTTCTACGATCCGGCTGACAGAGACGACCTTTGTCTCGATCCTAGACGCATTGCACAGATGGCGGACGCATTCTCTCGTGCGCTGGACGTCGATCCGCGTCGCCTGCTCGACCAGGCGTACGCTTATGGGTGCCTTTCCGCAGCTTGGAACGCGGATGGAGAAGAGGAGCAACGCGATCTAGCTATCGCGGCCGCGATCAAGCAGGTGCGACAGACGTCATACTAGATATCAAGCGACTTCTCCTATCCCCTGGGAACACATCAATCTTACCGGAGAATATCGTTGGCCAAAGCCTTAGCGTAGGATTTCGCCCTCTCCCGCAAACGACCCCATCTTTGCGGCGATCGTGGCCGGATAGCCGTCT
>NZ_KV809148.1:0-9845 GCF_001812455.1 Corynebacterium sp. HMSC076C10 | reverse complement strand
CAGCTAAGCCAGGCGCTAAGCCTGCTGCACCAGCGGCAGCAAAGCCGGGTGCCAAGCCAGCTGCACCGTCCCGTTCGCCGAAGCCGGGACAGGAAATGCCACGCCCGCCGAAGCCTGCTGGCCCGAAGCCAGGGCCGAAGCCAGGCGCACGCGCACCGCGTGTGGCGAACAACCCATTCTCGACCGGCGGATCCTCCCGTCCGGCACCGCGGCCGTCCAACATGCCGCGTCCGCAGGGCGGTCCTGGCCGTCCGGGCCCGAAGCCGGGTGGACGCCAGGGTGGCCCTCGCCCGCAGGGTGGAAACGGCCGTCCGGGCCCGAAGCCGGGAGCACGCCAGGGCGGCCCTCGCCCGCAGGGTGGACAGGGCCGCGGTAATAAGCCGAGCGGCAATCGTCCGACTCCTGCAATGATGCCTTCGCACCCGAACCCGGGGCAGATGCCTGCAAAGGCAAGCCGTGGCGGCGGTGGCGGTGGCTTCGGCGGCCGTGGTCGCGGCCCGGGCGGCCCGGGTGGCGGACCGCGCGGTGGTCGCGGCGGACGTCGCGGTGGAACTGCAGGTGCATTCGGGCGACCAGGAGGCGCCCCGCGTCGCGGACGTAAGTCGAAGCGTCAGAAGCGCAACGAGTACGAGGCAATGCAGGCACCATCCGTGGTGGGCGGCGTTAAGCTGCCTAACGGTAAGGGCACGACCATTCGCCTCGCACGTGGTGCATCCCTGTCTGACTTCGCTGAGAAGATTAACGCCGATGCAGCATCGCTGGTCCAGGCGTTGTTCAACCTCGGCGAAATGGTGACGGCAACTGCATCGGTTTCCGACGAGACCCTGCAGCTGCTCGGCGACGAGATGGATTACAAGGTCCAGGTCGTCTCGCCTGAGGATGAGGACCGCGAGCTCCTCGAGTCTTTCGACCTCCAGTTCGGTGAGGACGAGGGCGACGATGAGGATCTGGAGCAGCGTCCGCCAGTGGTCACCGTGATGGGTCACGTCGACCACGGTAAGACGCGACTGTTGGATACCATTCGTAAGGCCAACGTCGGTGGCCACGAGTCCGGTGGTATTACCCAGCACATCGGTGCGTACCAGGTGCCGGTGGAGCTTGACGGTGAGAAGCGCAAGGTTACCTTCTTGGATACCCCGGGTCACGAGGCGTTTACCGCCATGCGTGCTCGTGGTGCCAAGTCGACCGATATCGCGATTCTGGTTGTTGCAGCTGATGACGGCGTCATGCCGCAGACGGTTGAGGCTATTAACCACGCCAAGGCCGCTGATGTGCCGATTGTCGTTGCAGTCAACAAGATTGATAAGGAAACTGCAGATCCGCAGAAGATTCGTGGTCAGCTGACTGAATACGGTCTCACTGACGAAGAGTGGGGCGGCGACACTATGTTCGTCGATATCTCCGCTAAGCAGGGCCTCAACATCGATCAGCTTCTCGAAGCAGTGCTGTTGACTGCTGATGCTTCGCTGGATCTGCGCGCCAATCCGGATATGGACGCTCAGGGTGTCGCCATCGAGGCTCACCTTGACCGCGGCCGTGGTCCGGTGGCAACCGTTATCGTTCAGCGCGGTACGTTGCGCGTCGGTGACTCCATCGTTGTCGGTGACGCATATGGTCGTGTTCGCCGCATGGTCGATGAATACGGCAACGACGTCGATGAGGCCGGTCCTTCCCGTCCGGTTCAGGTGCTCGGCCTGACCTCTGTACCGGGTGCTGGTGACAACCTCCTGGTTGTTGACGAGGATCGTACGGCCCGCCAGATTGCAGACCGCCGCGATGCACGTCGTCGTAATGCGCTGCAGGCACGTCGTCGCAAGCGCGTCTCCCTGGAGAACCTGGACGAGATTCTGAAGGAGACCAACACCCTCAACCTGATCCTGAAGGGCGACAACGCCGGTACCGTCGAGGCACTGGAAGAAGCCCTGCTCAAGATCGAGGTCGACGACGAGGTCGCTCTGAACATCATCGACCGTGGTGTCGGTGCTGTCACGCAGACCAACGTCACGCTGGCTGCTGCGTCTGACGCCGTCATCATCGGCTTCAACGTTCGCTCCGAGGGCAAGGCCACCGAGGTTGCCAATGCTGAGGGCGTTGACATCCGCTACTACACGGTGATCTACCGTGCTATCGAGGATGTCGAGGCTGCTCTGAAGGGCATGCTCAAGCCGGTCTACGAGGAGAAGGAGATTGGTCGTGCAGAGATTCGCGCCATCTTCAAGTCCTCCGCAGTTGGCCTCATCGCCGGCTGTATGGTCGAGTCCGGCAAGGTCCGCCGCAACGCGAAGGCTCGCCTGGTTCGTGACGGCAACGTCATTACGGATTCGGCGACTATCGAGTCGCTGAAGCGAGAGAAGGACGATGCCACCGAGGTCGCAGCCGGTTACGAGTGCGGTATGGTGCTGTCCTACCCGGACATCCAGGTGGACGACGTTATCGAGGTCTACGAGATGGTCGAGGTTCCGCGCACGTAGCGACGTAAGCTAAACACTGCGTGAACTTTGATAAGGCGCTCCCTTCGGGGAGCGCCTTTTTGCGTATCGTGTTCGTTATGGGCTTCAAAACTAATCTCTTTGCACTCTCAGATGAACTGCCGCGAACGAATATTTTGAATTATCCTCCTGCGAGCGCAGAGGAGACTCTTGCGCAATTGGACAAGATTTGGCCAGGGAAATTCGCCTTTGATTCCGAAGAAACCATTGAGGATGGTCATAATTGGTACTTCCACGCGGTAGCGTTTGGGCCAACGCTGCTTTTCGGGACCGACGACGTATACGACCTTATTGAGGACCCAGCGTTGGCGAACGATCCTCGCGAAAGTTGGTCACTGTGCATCAATAGTGTTGTCGATTTCTGCCACTATAAGACTCCTACCAGGGAATTAGAAGCAAGCTGCGAAGACTATGATTTTGACATGCAGCGGTTTTTCAGCTCTGGACGACTGTTGGATTTCGAGGTACCGTTCGCTAACGGTGAACACGTCGAGGTACTACATCCGACGGATGTGGCTGAATGGGAACAAACCCATGGCAGTGTGGCGCCCAAGGATAAAAATGGTGAGGTAAGTTACCTTTTCCATCCGCTGGAGCTAGGTAATGCTGCAGTTAAATGGATTTTCGGCATCGAGGGAGAAACACCATTGCAGGACAGTGTGATGGATTCACTGCCTGACTGCTCCCATGTTAATGGGTTACCGATGTACAACTTCGTGGAGCGCCGTTAAGAGCGTACGGGTAGGCTGCGTTTCAGCTGCGCAATTCCGTAGTAGCGACTCCCCATGCCGTCGATGACATCGATGGTGGTGACAGTGTTGTCGTGATGATTAATGGGTTAAAACAAAGGGCGAGCGTGCGGCGAAGCAATTGGCTGCACTCGGTAAACGGGTGCGGGCGAAGTCGCGAAACATGCGGTTCGAAGTTGAGTAGTGTTTTGCGTGTTAGTATTAGCAGTCCTTTGTATTGAACCGTTTTGCCGGATCCCAAATGGGTCTTTGTCAGTGAAGGGGCGCTTCAGGCCCCACGCTAAATGGGGTCTAGCTACGAATCGTTACGCACAGGTAGAGATAGATAGGGAGTAGCCAAAAATGGCAGATCCAGCACGCGCGCGCAGGCTGTCCAAGCGTATTCAGGAGATTGTCGCCAGCGCAATTGAGCGTGAGATTAAGGACCGGCGGCTGGAGTTTGTGACTATCACCGACTGCCGCGTCACCGGCGATTTGCACGACGCCACAGTTTTCTACACTGTGCGCGGACGTACGCTCGACGAGGAACCGGACTACGAGTCGGCAGCAGCAGCGCTGGAAAAGGCGAAGGGGCAGCTGCGTTCCCTGGTCGGTCGTGGCACCGGTGTGCGCTACACACCGACGCTGGCTTTTGAGGTTGACACCGTGCCGGAGATTTCCGCGCACCTTGAGGAGCTGCTCGATAAGACTCGCGCGCGCGACGCGGAATTGGCTGAGCAGGCTAGAAACGCAAAGCCCGCAGGCGATGCCAACCCATACCGCGACGAGGAGTAAAACTCTCCACCGGCCACATCTATCGATGAAAGGGGCACCCACGTGACCACTTCTCCGCAGGCTCAGGAGCAGGCAGCTCACCAGCTTTCCCAGGCGATTAATCGCCGCATGTCCAAGCCGATTCAGCAGATGCAGGATATGCTTGCCGACGCCAAGAAGGTCGGCGTCATTGCCCATGTTCACCCCGATGCGGATGCGATTGGTGCTGCATCTGCGATGGTCATGGCACTTGTACAACGTGGCATTTCGGCTGTAGCCAGCTACGGTGAGAGCGATTTGCCAGCCAAGTCGCTGCTGACCATCCCCGGATGGGAGCGATTTGTCGAGTACACGGACTTGGATGAAGACATTGATACGTGGGTGACTGTCGACTGCGCAAGCCCGGGGCGCCTCGGTGCGCTGGAAGATCGCGTGATGGCCTCCGACCGCGTTATCAATGTTGACCATCACGCGACCAACACTCGCTTTGGGTCCGTCAACATGGTTGACGAACGCGCAGAGTCCTCGACCATGGTGCTCCTGGACTTCTTTGGTGTCTGGGGTATCAAGCTGACCACGCCGATGGCTCATGCTCTCTATGCAGGGCTGTTGACGGACACCGCATCGTTCCAGTTCGGCCATTCCCGCATGCACACTGCAGCGGCGCGCCTGCTGGATAAGGGGCTCAATCCGCGCACGATTGGTGCACAGCTGCTGGAAGAACATCCGTTTGCCTACCTTCCATTCCTGGGCAAGGTGCTTTCCACCGCGACATTGGTGCCCGAGTGGGGCGACGGCGCTGGCCTAATCCACGTCGTCATTGAGTACGACCAGACCGCCGAAGTTGGCCACGATGAGATTGAATCGGTCGTGGACATTGTGCGTACGACTAATGCGGCCGACGTCTGTGCCGTGCTTAAGGAGTATGAGCCAAACCAGTGGGCCGTCTCGCTGCGTTCTCGCGAGCTTGTCGATGTCTCCCAGGTCGCCCTGGAAATTGGCGGCGGTGGCCACGAGCGTGCCGCCGGTCTGACTCGGGAGTGCAGCAAGGATGAGCTGCTGCAGGCCATCCTGGACACCAGCGATGTCGCAGCCCAGGCACGCCGAGGCACAAGCGAGGCCTAGGGGATTGTCGGACTCGCGAGAAACTCAGGAACACACTGAGATTGAGCACACTGACATAGAGCGAACCGGGCACAGTGCGAAGTCAGATGTCAGCCTTCGCGCAATCGTTTCGCTGGCGCTGCCAGCGTTGGGCGTTCTTGCCGCGCCCGCCCTCTATGTGCTGCTGGATACGGCTGTCATTGGTCGGCTTGGAGCTGTCCAGCTTGCGGCGCTTGCCGCTGGTTCGACGGTATTTTCCGTGGTAACTACGCAGCTCACTTTCTTGGCTTACGGCACGACCGCCCGATCAGCGCGAGCCTTTGGCAGGGGCAACGTGGACGAGGCGGTTGAAGAGGGACTGCAAGCGACGTGGGTCGCCATCTTTGTGGGCCTTAGTCTCTTTGCCATCATCGTGGGGCTAGCACCAGTATTTACCGGTTGGTTAGCTCCTCATCCGGAGGTCGCTCATGATGCCGGGCAATGGTTGCGAGTTGCTGCCTTTGCCATTCCGCTGACGTTGATTGCACAGGCCGGAAATGGTTGGCTGCGCGGTATCCAAAACACCCGCGCGCCGCTGCTATATGTGCTCTCAGGCCTTGTTCCGGCAGCCATTGTGATTGTGCCGCTGGTCCGCGCCTTCGGTCTCGAGGGCTCTGCGATGGCCGTTCTTTTCGGCGAATTGATTACCGGCGGGCTGTTCCTCCGCCGTCTTTTCAAAGAGTGCTCTAGCCGCAAGCTCTCCATGCGCCCGAATGGCGCCATTATCAAAAGCCAGCTGGTCCTCGGCCGCGATCTCATCGTTCGCTCCTTGTCCTTCCAGGTAGCGTTCCTCTCCGCCGCAGCGGTTGCTGGCCGCGTTGGGCCGACCACGCTCGGTGGGCACCAGGTCATGCTGCAACTGTGGAACCTGATTTCGTTGGTGCTCGACTCGCTAGCGATTGCTGCACAGACGCTCGTCGGTGCAGCGTTGGGCGGTAGCTCCACGGCCGTTGCCCGCTGGACTGGCAAGCGCGTGACTGTCTGGTCAAGCGTCATTGCCCTCGGCCTAGCGGCTGTTTTCGCAGTAGGTAATGCCAGTATCGTCCGCATTTTTACCGACGCCACAGGCGTGATTGACGCAGTCACCGCTGGACCATGGTGGATTCTCGTCGCAATGATTCCTATTGGCGGTGTCGTCTTCGCGCTCGATGGCGTGTTGCTCGGCGCCGGCGACGCAGCCTTCCTCCGTAACGCCACCGTTAGCGCGGTCCTGTGCGGATTCCTCCCACCGGTCTGGCTGGCGCAGGCATTTGGCTGGGGGCTGACCGGCGTGTGGTGCGGTCTCTTGGCCTTCATGATTCTGCGACTCATCTTTGTCGCTACCCGTTTCCGTGGAGAGAAATGGTACGGCATCAGCGCATGAGTGTGCTTGCCGACGTCCAGGAGTACCTGGCCAGGCATTTGCCCGCCGGTAGCCGGCTGGTTATTGACTCCAATGCCGAGCGTCCGTTTAGTGATGCGGAATTGCAGCAGCTCCGTACTGCTGAGTTGAGGCTGTCTGATAGTGCAGCACCTGCTCGAATCCGTGATTTCACCCGAGGGCGCCTCGCTGCGCATGAGGCGGTGCAACGGCTAGGAGAGTCTGCCCCACATGGGATTGGCATGTCGGCCACCGGAGCGCCGCTGTGGCCACAAGGGATCGTGGGGTCAATTAGCCACTGCGGCAGGGCCGTGGCAGCCGTGTCCGCGAGCGCTGAACAGCTGCAGGGGATTGGCATCGATGTCGAGGTCGAGCAGACTCTAGAGTTAGGAATCATCGATGCAGTCTTGCGCACTGACGAAGCACGCCTTGACCCGCTGGTGCAATTTAGCGCCAAGGAATCAATGTACAAACTCTGGGAGCCGATAGTCGGGCAGTGGCTGGACTTCGACGAAGTCTCCGTGCAACCGAGGAAGAAACGGATAGCAGGGCGAGGTTTTTCCCGAGGACTCACAGGCGGACCTTTACAGCTAACGTTTCACCGTGAGATTCCCGACGCCTTCTGCGGAGTAAAAGGCTTCTGGGCTCGCGGTGCAGGCATCGTTGCAACCGCGGTGTGGCTCGAGCAGTCTTAAAATCCTTGAGAGGTAGTCACAGCGTGGCCGGGCGCACCACGAAGACCGTCTTAGCCCGTTTGCCAGATTCTGTGAGCAGCGCCGGAACCTTTCCCGTTGGTGACACCGCCGCATAGACTCCAGGTTTTCCGATCGGCTCCAGCCACTTGCCCTGAGCCAAATCAGCCGCCTGCTGTTCAGTAATTTCGCGGGTATCAAAGCAACGCAGGCAGGCCTCGTCCAGACTCATCGGCAGCAAGGAAGCGGCGCGCTCCGGGACTGGGCGTCGCATCTCCGCAATTTCTGGATGGGCGGTGTCGAACTGCTCGGCCTTCGCCGTGAGCTCGTCGATAGTCAACGCCTCATCAATAGTGAAAACGCCGGCGGCAGTACGCCGCAGAGCAGTGAGATGACCACCGACTCTCAGTGCATCCCCCAAGTCACGAGCTAGGGCGCGGATGAAAGTGCCGGCAGAGCAGTCGACCTCCACGTCGATATCGATGCACTCCCCGGGGCGCGAAGGATCGGAGTCGTGGCGGATGTCCAGAACCTCATAGCGGGTGATCGTCACTGGGCGCGCAGGGATATCGACCTTCTCACCACGGCGGATGCGCTCGTAGGCGCGGACACCGTCAATCTTCACCGCTGATACCGCCGCGGGTTTTTGCATGATTGTGCCGGTGAACTTCGCAATTTCCGCTCGAACCATTTCATCAGTCACCGATGCCGCCGAGGATTCGGAGAGCAACTCGCCTTCGGCGTCGTCGGTAAGCGTGGCAGCGCCGAGTCGAATGGTGGCTTGGTAGGACTTCGTGTCGGCGTGGACATGTGGCAGGAAACGGGTGCCGCGGCCGATGCCGAGGACGAGCACACCGGTGGCCATTGGGTCGAGGGTACCGGAGTGGCCGACCTTCTTGGTGCGGAAGATTCGACGGAGTTTGCCCACTACATCGTGGCTTGTCCAGCCTTGGGGCTTGTCGACGATAACAATGCCGGAGTCTGCAATCGGATCGAAGTCGGTCATAGACGCAATCCTATGTTGCGCTATATGCGGTGTGTTAAACGGTGACCAGTTACACTGGCTCTCTGTGGAGATTTGGTATGGCTTGGACAATGCACCCGAAGAGCTGGGGGACACGGTCGTAACCATCGGAGTGTTCGATGGTATTCATCTTGGGCATAAGCGCCTGATAGCTGCTGCGGTCAGTGACGCTCGTGCTCGTGGCGTGAAATCGCTGTTGATGACTTTCGACCCCAATCCCGTAGCGCTGTTTGCCCCGGATAAGGTGCCGCCGGCACTGTCCACTGTGTCCCGTCGCGCCGAGCTGGCAGAAGCGGAGGGAATCGATGCCATGCTTGTCGTGCCTTTCGACAAGAACTTCTCCAGCATCCCCGCAGAAGACTTTGTGCGCACCGTTGTCCGCGACAAACTGAATGCTCAGGCCGTCTTCGTTGGCCAGAACTTCACCTATGGGCAGAAGGCCGCAGGTACCGCCGAGACTATGCCGGAGCACGGCCGTAAGTGTGGTGTCGATGTCACCATCGTCGACCTCCTCGACGTTACTGCCGCGGACTCGACCGAACGTGTTTCGTCGACACGTATTCGCGGTTTGCTTGCCGACGGTGCGGTGTCCGCAGCCGCCTCGTGTCTCGGGTACTTCTACCGTGTTGATGGTGATGTTATTCCAGGTCAGGGGCGTGGGGGAGCGCAGCTGGGCTTTCCGACCGCCAATATTGACTTCGCTGAGGGCCTGGCAATCCCGGCTGATGGTGTCTACGCGGCATGGTTCACGGCTCAGCCGACGGCAGCCCGCCCGGAGCCGGACCCGAAGGGCGATATCGAGTTTGGGGTGCGCTACCCAGCGGCGGTGTCGGTGGGCACTAATGTGACCTTTGGAGACACTGATCGAACGGTCGAGGCCTACGTGATTGACCGTCATGCGGACCTCTACGGCACCGCTGGGCAGGTTGAGTTTGTCGACCGGATTCGCGGAATGGAGAAGTTCGACTCGGTCGAGAAGCTCATTGACCGGATGAACCAGGACGTGGCAGACACCGAGGCCATTTTGGCTAAGACCGATTAGCTGTTAAAGTAAAACGTCGGCTGTGACTGCGGTCCACAAGCAGTTGCGAGGAACCAGCTGCCAGACGCTGTTTGGTTCCGGGAAAGCCGAGAATGTGGACTGAAAAAACGACCATAATTTGATTCAAGGAGTTAGATTTACATGGCTTTGAACACTGCAGAAAAGGCTGAGATTCTCAAGGAGTTCGGCCTGCACGAGACCGACACCGGTTCCCCGGAGGCTCAGGTTGCACTGCTGACCGCACGTATTCGTCAGCTGACCGAGCACCTGAAGTTCCACAAGCACGATCACCACTCCCGTCGTGGTCTGCTGCTGCTGGTCGGTCGCCGCAAGGGCCTGCTGCAGTACCTGCAGGACAACGACGTTGAGCGCTACCGTAAGCTGATCGAGCGCCTGGGTCTGCGTCGCTAAGGTTCTCCTTAAGGTCCTGTTTGTCAGAGCTTCATTGGTGTAAGTTGCTCTGTTAATTCAAGGCTTTTAAGCTTTTTAGACTCGCCGTTTGGGTTTCCATTGGATGGAAGCTCACGGCGGGTCTTTTTTTTGATCACTTGTCGTTGTGGTATTCGGGTTAAGTAGCAAAAAGTGTGTCCGCT
>NZ_KV809147.1:0-1468 GCF_001812455.1 Corynebacterium sp. HMSC076C10 | reverse complement strand
CATCTTTGCGGCGATCGTGGCCGGATAGCCGTCTTCGACAATCAGCCGAGCTAACCGGAGACGGGCACGAGGAGTGAGAAGAGCGTTCGGATGGGTCATCAATTGGCCTCCGCCGCGGTCTTCGTAAGCGCGCGTCTGGTGAGAAGCATGATGACGAGAGCGATCGCTGTCAGCACCGAAGCGACCCAAACCGGCGCGAGCAGCCCCAGCCCGGTCGCGAGCCCGAGCGCACCAAGCACGGGCCCCGCTGCAGCTCCGATATTCAATGCTGCGGTTGCGTACGAACCGCCCATCGTTGGCGCACCCGATGCTGCATACAGCACACGCGTGATCAGAGTACTGCCGACGCCGAACGACAGGAATCCCTGAACGAGGACGAGGACGATAAGCGCAACGGGATGAGATGCGACCACTGCCAACACGATCCAGCCTGTCAGCAATAGCGGTCCGCCGACTGCGAGCACGAGGCCAGGTCGTTGATCTGATAGTCGTCCTGCGATCGTGACGCCAAGGAACGATCCGATGCCGAACATCACCAGCGCGACGGACACCCACGCTTCGGCCAAGCCCGCGGTCTCGGTCACGATGGGTGCCAGGAAGGTGAATGCCGCAAAGGTCCCTCCGTTGATCAGCGCTCCGAGTGCCATGGCCAGGATGAGCCGCGGCGTCGCCAACTGGCTGAGCTCGACACGGAGCCTTGGTGAGGTCGCGCTAGTCTCGCTCCGACCAACATTGTTCGTGACGCCACGAATGACTCCAACGGCCGCGGGAATACAGAGGATGGCGATCGCCCAGAACGTCGTTCGCCAGCCCAGCGCTGTGCCGAGCAGTGCCCCGGCGGGGACGCCCACGACGGTTGCGATCGTCGTGCCGGAGAGCAGGATCGACAGTGCACGCCCCTTCTGGTTCGCTGGCACGAGGGTAGTGGCCGTGCTCAGTGCTACGGCGAGGAATCCTGCGTTTGCGAGAGCGCTGAGCACCCGGGTGATGAGCAGGAGAGAGAACACTGGTGTCATCGCTCCGATGACGTGGCTTCCCGCGAACACGAGAAGGCAAACGATCAATGTGAGCCGCGGTGGCCAACGGCGAGCGAATGCCGCCATCACTGGCGCGCCGACGACCATACCGACTGCGAATGCGGAGGTCAGCAGGCCCGCAGTGCCGACCGAGACGTCAAGTTCGGTCGCGATCGCGGGGAGCAATCCCGCGAGCATGAATTCTGAAGTGCCCATGACGAAGACCGCCAGGGCAAGCATGTAGAGGGCAAAAGGCATCGAGTACTCCGAGGTGTGAGATCAAGAAATGGTTCTTCTTGTCACCACGGCCAGCGCCCCGGGTACGCCAGACATACGCCCACACAGATCGTGGGCGTCGTAACTAGTGGTTCAAGGGGCTGGCGGTGTGACCGACAACCCCTGACCTGTCTGATTCGGGACTCGACATGCCCCAAACTCTAACATGCCTTCAA
>NZ_KV809146.1:0-1309 GCF_001812455.1 Corynebacterium sp. HMSC076C10 | reverse complement strand
CGGTTGGGATAGCGTTGTCGTAGAAGGCTGGTCGGCCTGTTTCATGGTCGGCTTTGTTGTGGTCTTCTTCGACAAGATCGTTGACTTTGGCGAGTTGATCTTGGCCGAAATTGCACTGCCTGGCGATCTTTAATGGGTCGTCAGGCAGTTGCGTTTTCGAGTGCAGGTACCACTCGAGCATTTTTCGTTGGCGTTCCCCGGACCTGCCGCGATGCGCGTCGGCGATGCGTTTGAGCCCGGCGTTGATGCCGCCTTCCAGACTGTTTGTCGTTGAAGCCCAGCGTTGAGGCTCAAGCGCATTCGGTGGTGGCTGCAGGTAGGTAAACAGCCATCCTTTCCGTGAGAGGTGCAGCAGGGAGTTGTATGCCTTGCGAACTCGCAGATGGGTCCATTCCCACTGGTTGTTGAGTGTGCGGCGCTCTTTTGACACGGGCGTTTTCTCGTTGAGGAATGCTTTGAATACCTGTCCGAAGTCGTGCAGACGCAGCGTCCACTCCCGTGCCTGGTCGAGTGTGGTGATACGGGTCAGTTTCAACGCCAGGGCGTAGATGGCTTTGCCGGCGTCGGTGCGTGGTCGTGATGTGGTGTAGCGGCGGATGACGCGTTGCGCATGGACGAGGCATCGTTGGATTATCGCGTTCGGCCAGCAGGCTTTAATCGCAGTAAGTGCGCCTTGTCCGCCGTCGAGGACGACGCAGAGCGGCTCAGCGATTTTGCGGAGTAGCTGCGTGTAGGCGTGGGCGGTTTCGTGTTTGGTCCAGTGCCATGCGATGACGTGGTCGTGGCTGGCTGCGACGAGCAAGCATCCGGCGGCGGTGTAGGTACCGTCGATGAAGATCTGGTCGTAGATGCGCTGTGGGTCACCGTCGTTGGGGATGTCGATGAGCCAGAACGGTTTGAATCGGCGGTCAAGTGTCCAACGGCTTACCCCTTGTTGCTGGGCGAGTTCAGACAACGTTGCTGTGGAGGTGGCATAAGAGACGAAGGCTTTAAAGTCGCGGGTCTGCGTGCGGTCGGTGCGGGTTCGTGTCGTGGAACTGCCGCAGTTCGGGTCCTTGCATCGCCACCTGGTTGTGCCTTTAGAAGTGGTTCCGTTTTTCTTCATTTGCCCAGCGCATATCGGGCATCGTGGTCTGTTTTTACTCACCCGGAAAGCACACCAACCCCCGATTAGCACATGCGGGTGCCATTCCGGTGGATTGAACACTAATCGGGCGGATATAAGGTCTTGATGCTTATATCCGCCCGATTTACCCAGCCTAATCAGCAGTAATGCTGAAAGTCAGACACACTTTTTGCTACTTAACCC
>NZ_KV809145.1:0-40309 GCF_001812455.1 Corynebacterium sp. HMSC076C10 | reverse complement strand
TTATCCATGATGCAATGACCGCCTGACCCTACCCTCGAAAAATGGCTTGAAAGCGTCATAAACCCATACAGTTTCATATCTGCAGCCCAAGCGAACAGCCAAGCGAGCAGCCCCAGCGAGCAGACCGAGCTAGCAGCCCGTAGCTCTTTGGGGTTGTCAGAATCGAATCTCGAAGCCTGCGGTTCCCACGAAGGGCATTTCTTCGATAGTGTGGATTATCGGCTAGAATTTACGCACTGAACCAGACTTGCTCTGCACAGTGGGGGCTTGGCTCCGGAGAACTTCCCCGGAGTTTGCCCTTGAAGAATTCACGTTTGAGTTTCACTGTGCAGTATCTTTAGGTCTCATATGCACGAAGTAGCGAAGGAGCATCGTGTCTGAGGAAAACCAGACTTTCCAGGCGGCGGCTCGCCCGTCCGGTAAGCGCCAGGCGACGGGCGCGCAGACCACCGTGGCGAAGAAGCCTGCGCGTGAGAAGGAGACCAACGAGCTTTCGACTCGTAACCCTTTGGTTTTCATCAAGCAGGTTGTTGACGAGCTGCGCAAGGTGATTTGGCCGACCGGCCGCCAGATGGTCACCTACAGCATCATCGTGATTCTGTTCTTGATTGCCATGATCGTTCTCGTGTGGGGTGTGGACACGCTGGCCGGTCTGGGTGTCCGATCGGTGTTGGGTAAGTAATCGGTTATACTGTTTCGCAGTGATGCTTTTCATCCCGCCTCCGAGTTCCGGACGGCGGGATTATTCGTTAGCGCAGCTGGTGTCTGGCTGTGCGAAGTGATTGCGGATGGCATATTGGCTCTTAGGACTCTTTAGGCGAAGATGCCAATGTCGCGAACCGTTGATGTAGATACAAGAGGGGTTAGCACGACATGAATGATGGTCAGAATATTTTCTCCGACGCCCAGTCCGCGGATGCTGCCGCAACTGAGCAGGATGCGCAGGACGCACCGGCTCAGGTAGAAGCTTCGGCCGAGGGTGCAGTCGCAGCCGCAGCCGACGCAGCCGCAGCTGACACTGCTGCAGCAGAAGCAGCGCCGGCAGAGGAGACTGCCGCTGACGCTGAGGCACAGGCAGCTGCTGACGCAGATGCCGAGTACCGTAAGCGCCTGCGCGAGTTCCAGCGTGAGCTCAAGCGTCGTCCGGGCGACTGGTACATCATCCAGTGCTACTCCGGCTACGAGAACAAGGTGAAGACCAACCTGGAAATGCGCGCCCAGACCATGGGTGTCGATGAGCAGATCCACGAGGTCATCGTTCCGGTTGAGGAAGTCGAAGAGCGCAAGGACGACGGCAAGAAGAAGATCGTTAAGCGCAAGCTGCTGCCGGGCTACGTTCTGGTTCGTATGAGCCTGGATGACCCGTCCTGGTCCGTCGTCCGCGACACCCCGGGTGTTACTTCCTTCGTCGGTAGCGAGGGCCAGCCGTCCAAGGTCAAGATTCGCGAGGTCGCTAAGTTCCTCATGCCGAAGGAGACCATCACCGCGGACGCCGCTGAAGAAGCTGCAAATGCCGACGGTGAGCTGGCTGTCGCAGCGGCGCCGCAGGCGGAGAAGAAGGCCGTCGCCATCGACTATGAGGTCGGCGAGTCCGTCACCATCCTGTCCGGTCCGTTCGCATCTGTGGCTGCGACCATCTCCGAGATCGACCCGGACACCGGCCGCATGAAGGCTCTGGTTTCCATCTTCGGCCGTGAGACCCCGGTCGAGCTGGGCATCGATGAGGTCGAGAAGCTGAACTAGGCCCGACCTCAAGCCAGGCGCAGAGCCAAGCGGAGAGCACCGCCAAGCCAAGCGCCGAGCAAGGCACCAGCTAGCTCGCTCGCGCAACCAATCCGGTAACGGATTTTGATGCACGCCATACGCTGCGGTAACGTAGCCAGGCGTGCATTTTTGTGCCTTGAGCACAGATGCGCCAAGTAATTCGTATCCCCGGTGGCTGGCACCAACTCAATGACCAGCGCCAGTGGCCATGATGGTCGAGGGCGCAAGGGTCGTCGTAAAGCGTCGGCATCCGGACGGGGTGAGTCGCCTTTTCATCGGGGCGGCGTGCCCCGGTAACTAGGAAGTAGGTTAATCCGATGGCTCCGAAGAAGAAGCTTTCTGCGATTATTAAGCTGCAGATTCAGGCTGGTCAGGCTAACCCGGCTCCGCCGGTTGGTCCGGCACTGGGTGCCCATGGTGTCAACATCATGGAGTTCTGCAAGGCTTACAACGCAGCAACTGAGAACCAGCGTGGCAACGTTGTCCCGGTTGAAATCTCCGTCTACGAAGACCGCTCCTTCACCTTCGTTCTGAAGACCCCGCCGGCAGCTAAGCTGCTGCTGAAGGCCGCTGGCATTCAGAAGGGCTCTGGCGTTCCGCACACCAACAAGGTCGGTTCCGTGACCTGGGAGCAGTGCAAGGAAATCGCCGAGCTGAAGAAGCCGGACCTGAACGCTAACGACATCGAGATGGGTGCACGCATCATCGCCGGTACCGCTCGCTCCATGGGCATCACCGTCGAGGGCGCAAAGTAAACCGTCAGCGTTTAGCTGCTCCTTCATCAAGTGGTAGGGCCAGCTTCGGCCCGCTACACACCACAATCCAACCATTTCACTTAATTGAGATTGGACTTTTCATGAGCAAGAACTCTAAGGCATACCGCGCCGCCGCCGAGAAGATCGACGCCGGCCGCATCTACTCTCCGCTCGAGGCCGCTAACCTGGCCAAGGAGACCTCCTCCAAGAACTACGACGCCACCATCGACGTTGCCATCCGCCTGGGCGTTGACCCACGCAAGGCTGACCAGCTGGTTCGCGGTACTGTCTCCCTGCCGAACGGCACCGGTAAGACCGTCCGCGTTGTTGTTTTCGCTGCTGGCGAGAACGCCACCAAGGCTGAAGAGGCCGGCGCTGACTTCGTCGGTTCCGAGGAACTGATCGAGAAGATTCAGGGCGGCTGGACCGACTTCGACGCTGCTATCGCTACCCCGGACCAGATGGCCAAGGTTGGCCGCGTGGCTCGTATCCTCGGCCCGCGTGGTCTGATGCCGAACCCGAAGACCGGCACCGTTACCCCGGATGTCGCTAAGGCTGTCACCGAGATCAAGGGCGGTAAGATTTCCTTCCGCGTTGACAAGGCTGCAAACCTGCAGGCTGTTATCGGTAAGGCTTCCTTCGACGCTGAGAAGCTGGCCGAGAACTACGGTGCGCTTATCGACGAGCTGATGCGCCTCAAGCCGTCCGCTGCTAAGGGTAAGTACCTGAAGAAGATCACCGTCTCCGCCACCAACGGCCCGGGCATCCCGGTTGACACCAGCGTGATCAAGGACTACACCGCCTAAATCAGCATCAGCCGATAGGCGAGTGTGCTCTTCACGAGTCACTCGAGAGTGACTCTGAGCAAAGCTCTTTAAAACCGCCGCCGCGCGCACTCTCCAGAGTGTGTGAGGTGGCGGTTTTGCATTGGCATAAGGGGTATCGATAGCGCGGTGGGGGGGCTTGGGCGCGGTAGACGTCGTAAAGCGAATTGCTAATCCAAACAACTAATCCAGGCGAAATGGACTCACAGCCAAAGTTTGTTGCTTAAAATCGCGACTATGACGTTAATTTTGGAACCCGAAGAAGGGCTGGAGGCGCTCGGCGAGATTAATCGCCTGGCGCAGCTCGACGACGGTTCCGGAATTATTGAACCGCAGCTCATCTCGTATCTCGACTCGTTGGGCGACGACGCCTATGACATGCCCTGCCTGCGCATCGCGGGACAGACTCTGCTGGGCGAGGTACTGACGGGGCTAGGGGAGGACGAACGCGTAGCTGAGGTCCTTCGCCGCAATATCCAGGACTCTGTGGTGCTTCCGGGGATGAGCGAGGAGGAAGCTCTGCAAGCTCGGGCGGCGCAGGTCGTGGTCGTGCGGCTGCTGCGCATCATCGCGCGGATGGAGGCCGTCGAGCTGCGCAATGTCGTGGCGCAGCAGTGCCTGGCATCGAAGATCCCGCCGGTTGTGCGCGTGGCACTGACGCTCACTGTGGATATTCTCGACGCCGCCAGATTGGACGCACATCCCGACGACATGGTGCGTGTGGTGCTCGACTACGCCGACCAAGTGCTTTGGCTTGCCGACGATGACCTGAATGCGTACTTTGCCGAGCTCGAGATGATTGTGCAGCAACGTGAGAAGGACCTGGAGTTCGGCCGCTTCGGAGAGCCTGGTGCGGCGCGGTTTGGATAGGCGATTTGGTTAATTGCCAGGGTCTGGTATAAAGTTTCGTCACGAAGTTTGACCGGCTTCCAATCGGTACCAACATCGAGTTGGGAAGATGGAGGTTGGTACTCAAGTTTCACCGAAGACCGTCGGTCATTCGCTTTGAAAGAAGCGGATTGAAGGTTTCATTGTAGGAATACAGTGAGCGGCCCACGCAGGAGGACTTGGAAGCGCTTGCGCAGTTTGACTTCACCTGTTGACCTTAGGGTCGGCGGAGTTGAAGTGGAACATGCCAAAAGAATTGTGCGCCCCATCCTTGTGCGAGGATTGGGGCGTTTGTTGTATTTGCGCAAAAGAATCCTTCACTTGGCCGAGCGGAAAATTGCAAAGACCAGGAAGGAGGCGAGAGTACACATGGCAGCAAATGCTGAGAAGATTGCAGCTGTTGCAGCGCTGAAGCAGGACGTTGAAGAGTCCAACGCTATCGTGCTGACTGAGTACCGCGGCCTGTCCGTTGCGGAAATCACGGAACTGCGTCGCGCCCTCGGTGCTGATGTTAAGTACTCCGTCGCCAAGAACACCATGATCAAGATCGCTGCCGACGAGGCAGGGATTGAGGGTCTTGATGAGCACCTGAACGGCCCGACTGCAGTCGCCTTCATCAAGGGCGAGGCTGTGGATGCGGCTAAGGCGATTAAGAAGTTCGCCGGTGACAACAAGAACCTCGTGATCAAGGGCGGCTACATGGACGGTGCTGCAATGGATGCAGCACAGTTCGAGGCTCTTGCGGATATGGATAACCGTGAGACCACGCTGGCAAAGCTGGCTGGTGCCTTCAACGGCGTTCTGGCGAACGTCGCTGGCCTGCTCGACGCTCCGACCTCCTCGGTTGCCCGCCTTGCTGCGGCACTCGAGGAAAAGAAGTAATCCCGAGCGGCTCGCGATCTACGCGAACTAAATCACGCGAAAAACTTTTCAATATCACTTTGACGGCTTCGACCCCAGGGATCTCTGAGGGGAGCGGCCGCACCACACTCATAGGAGAATATCCATGGCTAAGTACACCACTGAGGAACTGCTCGAGGCTTTCAAGGAAATGACCCTCGTTGAGCTCACCGAGTTCAAGAAGGCTTTCGAGGAAGAGTTCGACGTTACCGCTGCTGCTCCGGTTGCAGTTGCTGCTGCAGGCGCTGCTGGCGGCGAGGCTGCTGCTGAGGAGAAGGACGAGTTCGACGTCGTCCTCGAGGACGCTGGCGCTAAGAAGATCGGCGTTATTAAGGCTGTCCGCGAGATCGTCTCCGGCCTGGGCCTGAAGGAGGCTAAGGAGATGGTTGAGTCCGCTCCGAAGGCTATCCTGGAGGGTGCTTCCAAGGACGACGCTGAGGCTGCTAAGGCTAAGCTGGAAGAGGCTGGCGCAAAGGTTGCCCTCAAGTAATTCAATTACTTGCCTCGGCCCCGGTAGCGGCCTAAAGCTACCAATTCTGACCGCCAATTCTGGGCTTCGTGCCCGGGGTTGGCGGTTCTTTTTTTCTGGGGCCTTTGCTAACCCACCTGACCCGGGCAAAACCTCACTAATCTCACCCGTCACAGGGAGTTGAGGCAAAAACCAGCCCACTCATTGTCTTGATTACCCTTATTGGCCTGTAAAGTATCTAACATGCTCTCACGGCCGAGAATTTTGTCTATCCTTCTGTTGGGTCTAGGCACCGCACTGCTTGCTGCTGGCATTTTGCTGCCCAAAGTGCTCAATGTTGATCCCAAAATGCCACTTGACCTGCCGCCGGTGTCGTACACCCTGCGGGCGGAAGACGGCGTATCCACCAGGATTAACGAAGAGGGCAAGCGGGAAGAAGTGCACTCGCCGCTGCAGCGACAGCTTCACGGCGTGCTCATCGAACCCGCGGATGCGGACAAGGTTTCGCTCCGTGTCGGTGTGACTGAAATGCGTGAGCTTCCCCCTGAGGTTATCGGCACCGACCCGCTGACGGAGCTTATCGAGGCCAATATCTGGACAGTGACCATCGACCGACTCACCGGCGAGGCGCTGGCTCCTGCGACGCTTGTCGACCGCATGGCGGGCGTTCCACGGTCAGTGGCTTTCGAGGGGAACTGGGTGAAGCTCCCGGCCGACACGGAGGAAAAGGAATACCTGATCTTTGATGATCTCCTCCACGATTCCTTGCCAGCAAAGTTTGTCGGGGAAGAGGAGCGCGGTGGTAACCGTGTCCTGCATTTCCGTCAGGACATTGAGAAGACGAATCTCGCCCAGAAGTACCGTTCTTATGTCTCTCAGCTAACCCAGGATGACAAGTCCGGCTTCCTCCAGTACCAGGGCACCCGTGATTTGTGGGTTGAGCCCAAGTCTGGCTCGGTCATCGATATGGCCGAGGACATCCACCTTTGGTGGGAGACCCGCGACGGCGAGCCGATCATGGACTACCTGCGCTTCAACGGCAAGATGGACGAAGGCCTTTCCAATCAGCTTCTCTTTGGCGCAATACAGAATTTCCAGCGCCCAGCTCTAGAGCCGTGGTCAATCGGCCTCATTGCGTCCGGTTCAATTCTGGTATTCATCGCAATCGTGGGCATCGTGCGTCCTTCGACCCGTCGTAAAGCAGAGTAACGCTTTACGACGGCCATAGCGCCCAGGCCTCATCGTTATATCGGTAACGGGTGAATGCGACACGCCCGATTTGTCAAGTTGTACTAGACAACTGCCAGTTTTTGATATAGGCTAAATCGTTGCGCTGGAATTAGTGTATCTGTCGCCAGCTCTTTTATAGTTTGCGCTCGGAGCGCGGGGCTATTATGTAGCACCGTTTTTCGTGCATCTAGCTGTTAAAGGAGTTGCTGCGGCGCCGCCGTTAGGGCTCGGAGCTCGCCTTTAAAGGCTGGTCTTGGAGGCCAAGTGGCGGGGGAATCACTTTCGTGTGTGACCAAAGGTTAGACGCAAAGTATCCCGGTGCGCAACAGAAATAATTCCTGCAACTTGAATCGCGTATAAACCAAGCGGGCGGAGCGCACCACCGGTTGCCGGTGTGCTCCACCGCGTGAGGTGCTGGAAGGACGCATCTTGGCAGTCTCCCGCCAGACCAAGGCAGTAACCGGTATTCCCGGAGCTTCGAAGAGGTACTCGTTTGCAAAGATTCAGGAGCCGATTGCGGTTCCTGGTCTGCTCGACCTGCAGCGTGAGTCTTTCGCATGGCTCATTGGCACGCCTGAGTGGCGTGCTCGTCGCCAGGAGGAGCTCGGAGAAGACGCTCGGGTTACCAGCGGTCTCGAAGATATTCTAGAAGAGCTCTCTCCGATTGAGGACTACTCCCAGAAGATGTCCCTGACGCTGTCGGACCCATGGTTCGACTCCGTTAAGAACACCGTGGATGAGTCCAAGGATAAGGACATCAACTACTCGGCTCCCCTCTACGTCACCGCGGAGTTCACCAACCGCGAGACCGGTGAGATCAAGAGCCAGACTGTCTTCATCGGTGACTTCCCGATGATGACGGACAAGGGTACGTTCATCGTCAACGGAACTGAGCGTGTCGTTGTTTCTCAGCTGGTGCGCTCTCCGGGCGTCTACTTCGATGAGACCATCGACAAGTCCACCGAGCGCCCGCTGCACTCGGTGAAGATTATTCCGTCGCGCGGTGCGTGGCTGGAGTTCGACGTCGACAAGCGGGACACCGTCGGCGTTCGTATTGACCGTAAGCGTCGCCAGCCGGTCACGGTTCTGTTGAAGGCTTTCGGCTGGACCACCGAGGAGATCAAGGAGCGCTTCGGCTTCTCTGAGATCATGATGGCCACCCTGGAGAAGGACGGTGTTGCAAACACCGACGAGGCTCTGCTGGAGATTTACCGCAAGCAGCGCCCGGGTGAGCCGCCGACGCGCGAGTCCGCGCTGGCTCTGCTGGAGAACAACTTCTTCAAGCCGAAGCGCTACGACCTGGCTAAGGTCGGTCGCTACAAGGTCAACCGCAAGCTGGGTCTGGGTGCTGATGCCTCCGGCGAGATGGTTCTGACCGAGCAGGATATTGCTACCACCATCGAATACCTTGTGCGCCTGCACGACGGCGAGAATGTTATGACCTCGCCGGAAGGTGTTGAGATCCCGGTTGAGACCGACGATATCGACCACTTCGGTAACCGTCGTCTGCGTACCGTAGGCGAGCTGATTCAGAACCAGGTCCGCGTGGGTCTGTCCCGCATGGAACGCGTGGTTCGTGAGCGCATGACCACTCAGGACGTGGAGTCGATCCAGCCGACCACCCTGATTAACGTGCGCCCGGTTTCCGCGGCTATCCGTGAGTTCTTCGGTACTTCCCAGCTGTCCCAGTTCATGGACCAGAACAACTCGCTGTCGGGTCTGACCCACAAGCGTCGTCTGTCTGCACTGGGCCCGGGTGGTCTGACCCGTGACCGTGCTGGCCTTGAGGTTCGAGACGTTCACCCGTCCCACTACGGTCGCATGTGTCCAATTGAGACCCCAGAGGGTCCGAACATTGGCCTGATTGGTTCGCTGTCCTGCTACGCACGCGTGAACCCGTTCGGTTTCATTGAGACTCCGTACCGTCGCGTCCGCGATGGTGTCATCACCGACGAGGTCGACTACCTCACCGCTGATGAGGAAGACCGCTACGTCGTCGCGCAGGCCAACACCCCGATCGACGAGAACGGCCACTTCGTTCAGGAGACCCTGTCTGTTCGTAAGAAGGGTGGTGACGTCGAGTCCGTCCGCGCCGATGAGGTCGACTACCTCGATGTTTCCCCGCGTCAGATGGTCTCCGTGGCTACCGCCATGATTCCGTTCCTCGAGCACGACGACGCTAACCGTGCCCTGATGGGTGCGAACATGCAGCGCCAGGCTGTGCCGCTGCTGCGTTCGGAGGCTCCGTTCGTCGGTACTGGTATGGAGCAGCGTGCTGCTTACGACGCCGGCGATGTCATTGTCGCTTCGGCCACCGGTGTGGTCGAGACCGTGTCGGCAGACTTCATCACCATCATGGATGATGAGGGCCAGCGCCACACCTACCTGCTGCGCAAGTTTGAACGCACCAACCAGGGCACCTGCTACAACCAGAAGCCTCTGGTTGACGAAGGCCAGCGTGTTGAGGCCGGCCAGGTCATCGCTGACGGTCCGGGTACCGACAACGGTGAGATGGCACTTGGTAAGAACCTGCTCGTGGCATTCATGCCGTGGGAAGGACACAACTACGAGGACGCCATCATCCTGAACCAGCGCATGGTTGAGGAGGACATCCTGACCTCGATTCACATCGAGGAGCACGAGATTGATGCCCGCGACACCAAGCTGGGTCCGGAGGAAATCACCCGTGACATCCCGAACGCATCCGAGGAGATGCTGAAGGATCTGGATGACCGCGGTATCGTCCGCATCGGTGCCGACGTTCGCGACGGTGACATCCTGGTCGCTAAGACCACGCCGAAGGGCGAGACTGAGCTGACTCCGGAGGAGCGCCTGCTGCGCGCTATCTTCGGCGAGAAGTCCCGCGAGGTCCGTGACACCTCCATGCGTGTTCCGCACGGTGAGTCCGGCAAGGTCATCGGCGTCCGCGTCTTCTCCCGTGAAGACGATGACGACCTGGCACCGGGTGTCAACGAGATGGTCCGCGTCTACGTTGCGCAGAAGCGCAAGATCCAGGACGGCGACAAGATGGCAGGTCGCCACGGTAACAAGGGTGTTATCGGCAAGATCCTGCCGCAGGAGGACATGCCGTTCCTGCCGGACGGCACCCCGGTCGACATCATTCTGAACACCCACGGTGTTCCGCGTCGTATGAACATCGGCCAGGTCCTCGAGGTTCACCTCGGCTGGCTGGCGAAGGCCGGCTGGAGCATTGAGGGCGACCCGGATTGGGCTAAGCGTCTTCCGGCAGACCTGCACGACGTTCCGTCCGACTCCCTGGTCGCAACCCCAGTGTTCGACGGTGCTGAGAACGAGGAGCTCGCTGGTCTGCTCGCGTCGTCCCGCCCGAACCGTGACGGCGAGGTGCTGGTCAACGCTGACGGTAAGGCCACGCTGTTCGACGGCCGCTCTGGCGAGAAGTTCCCGTTCCCGGTTTCGGTGGGCTACATGTACATGCTGAAGCTGCACCACCTGGTCGACGAGAAGATTCACGCTCGTTCCACCGGTCCGTACTCCATGATTACCCAGCAGCCGCTGGGTGGTAAGGCCCAGTTCGGTGGTCAGCGCTTCGGTGAGATGGAGGTGTGGGCAATGCAGGCATACGGCGCTGCCTACACCCTGCAGGAGCTGCTCACTATCAAGTCCGATGACGTGGTTGGCCGCGTCAAGGTCTACGAGGCAATCGTGAAGGGCGACAACATTCCGGATCCGGGTATTCCGGAGTCGTTCAAGGTGCTTCTGAAGGAACTGCAGTCGCTCTGCCTGAACGTTGAGGTCCTTTCGGCCGACGGCGTTCCGGTTGAGTTGGGCTCCTCCGACGATGAGGAACTCGACCACGCGACCGCTTCCCTCGGCATTAACCTGTCCCGCGACGAGCGTTCTGACGCTGACTCCGCATAGTTTCTCGCTTAACGACGAAACATTGCGTGAGTATCAGGGTCGGGAAGCCCTAACTCGCGAATAACCCAACACAGACGACAACGTACAAAAACCTCCGCAGAGAATTTGGTTTCCGCATTACTTCGATGCGGAGGGAAAGGGAAAACAGGTGCTCGACGTCAACAACTTTGACGAGCTCCGGATTGGGCTCGCTACCGCCGACGACATCCGCCGCTGGTCTCGCGGTGAGGTCAAGAAGCCCGAGACGATTAACTACCGTACGCTGAAGCCGGAAAAGGATGGCCTTTTCTGTGAGCGTATCTTTGGCCCGACCCGTGACTGGGAGTGTGCTTGTGGTAAGTACAAGCGCGTTCGCTTCAAGGGCATCATCTGTGAACGCTGTGGCGTTGAGGTGACCAAGTCGAAGGTTCGCCGTGAGCGCATGGGCCACATTGAGCTGGCCGCTCCGGTCACTCACATCTGGTACTTCAAGGGTGTGCCGTCCCGCCTCGGCTACCTGCTCGATTTGGCTCCGAAGGATCTGGAAAAGATCATCTACTTCGCTGCCAACATCATCACTTCTGTGGATGAAGAGGCTCGCCACAACGACCAGGAAACCCTCGAAGCAGACATGCTCGTGGACAAGAAGCTGGTTGAGGACGACCGCGACCAGGAGCTGGCCGAGCGCGCCCAGACCCTGGAAGAGGATCTGGCTGAGCTCGAGGCAGCCGGTGCCAAGGCTGACGCCCGCAAGAAGGTTCAGTCTGCAGCCGAGCGCGAGATGCGCCACATCCGTGAGCGCGCCCAGCGCGAGCTGGATCGTCTCGATGAGATTTGGAACACCTTCATCAAGCTCGAGCCGAAGCAGATGATTATCGACGAGGGTATTTACACCGAGCTCGTCGACCGCTACGAGGACTACTTCACCGGTGGTATGGGTGCTGAGGCTATTCAGACCCTGATCCGCAACTTCGACCTGGCCAAGGAGGCCGAGGAGCTGCGCGAGATTATTCGCGACGGCAAGGGGCAGAAGAAGATGCGCGCCCTCAAGCGCCTGAAGGTTGTCACTGCATTCCTGCAGTCCGGCAACGACCCGGCCGCTATGGTGCTCGACTGCATCCCGGTGATTCCGCCGGAGCTGCGCCCGATGGTGCAGCTCGACGGTGGCCGCTTTGCGACCTCAGACCTGAACGACCTCTACCGTCGTGTCATCAACCGCAACAACCGCCTGAAGCGCATGATCGACCTCGGCGCTCCGGAGATCATCGTCAACAACGAGAAGCGCATGCTTCAGGAATCCGTTGACGCACTGTTCGACAACGGGCGTCGCGGCCGCCCGGTCACTGGTCCGGGTAACCGCCCGCTGAAGTCCCTGAGCGACCTGCTCAAGGGTAAGCAGGGTCGTTTCCGTCAGAACCTGCTGGGTAAGCGTGTTGACTACTCCGGCCGTTCGGTTATTATCGTCGGCCCGCAGCTGAAGCTGCACCAGTGTGGTCTGCCGAAGCTGATGGCACTTGAGCTGTTCAAGCCGTTCGTGATGAAGGAGCTCGTGGCCAAGAGCTACGCGCAGAACATCAAGAGCGCGAAGCGCATGGTTGAGCGTCAGCGCCCAGAGGTGTGGGACGTCCTCGAAGATGTCATTACCGGGCACCCGGTTCTGCTGAACCGTGCACCTACGCTGCACCGCCTGGGTATTCAGGCGTTCGAGCCGGTCCTGGTTGAGGGTAAGGCAATTCAGCTGCACCCACTGGCATGTGAAGCTTTCAACGCTGACTTCGACGGTGACCAGATGGCAGTCCACCTGCCGCTGTCCGCTGAAGCACAGGCCGAGGCTCGTGTCCTGATGCTGTCCTCGAACAACATTCTGTCGCCGGCTTCCGGTAAGCCGCTGGCTATGCCGCGTCTGGATATGGTCACTGGCCTGTACTTCCTGACGCTGGAGAAGCCGGAGCTGCCGGGTGGCCACCAGGATGCCACCGAGGACGCACCGGAGCAGGGTATTTACACCAGCCCGGCCGAGGCCATCATGGCTTACGACCGCGGTGCAATTGGCCTGCAGAGCCCGATTAAGGTTCGCATCAGCCACCTGCGTCCGCCGGCCGAGATTGAGGCCGAGCAGTTCCCAGACGGTTGGAACAAGGGCGATACCTGGCTGGCTTCGACCACGCTGGGTCGCGTTATGTTCAACGACCTGCTGCCGTGGAACTACCCATACGTCGAAGGCGTTATGGCTAAGAAGCCGCAGGCTGCGATCATTAACGACTTGGCTGCCAAGTACCCGATGATCACGGTCGCTCAGACCGTCGACAAGCTCAAGGATGCTGGTTTCTACTGGGCTACCCGTTCTGGTGTCACCATTGCTATGTCTGACGTGCTGGTTCTCCCGAACAAGCGGGAGATTCTGAACGGCTACGAAGAGAAGGCCGCCACGGTGGAGAAGAAGTTCCGCCGCGGTAAGCTCTCGGCTGCTGAGCGTCACGAGTCGCTGGTTAACCTGTGGAAGGCTGCGACGGCTGAGGTCGGTGAAAAGGTCGAGGCTCTGTACCCGGATGACAACCCGATTCCGATGATTGTGAAGTCGGGTGCCGCCGGTAACATGGGCCAGATTCACTCGCTGGCCGGCATGAAGGGCATGGTTACGAACCCGCGTGGTGAATACATCACCCGCCCGATTAAGACCTCCTTCCGCGAAGGCCTGTCGGTTCTCGAGTACTTCAACAACTCGCACGGTTCCCGTAAGGGTCTGGCCGATACCGCGCTTCGTACCGCTGACTCGGGTTACCTGACCCGTCGTCTGGTCGACGTTGCGCAGGACGTCATCGTTCGCGAAGAGGACTGTGGCACCCACGATGGTGTCATTGTCGAGATCGGCGAGGATGTTCTGGACGCAGCCGGCAACCCGACCGGCGAGATCCGTCGTGCGAAGTATGTCGAGACCGCCGCGATTGCTCGTGTGCTGGCAGCCGATGTCACCGACGCTGAGGGCAATGTCCTTATCGCGGCTGACACCGACCTGAACGACGACCACATCACCCTGGCTCTCAGCCACGGTGTCAAGGAAGTCAAGGTCCGCTCGGTTCTGACCTGTTCCACCGCAACCGGTGTCTGTGCCAAGTGCTACGGTCGCTCGATGGCAACCGGCAAGCTGGTCGACATCGGAGAGGCTGTCGGTATTGTTGCTGCGCAGTCCATTGGTGAGCCGGGTACCCAGCTGACCATGCGTACGTTCCACCAGGGTGGTGTCGGTGGCGACATTACCGGTGGTCTGCCGCGTGTCCAGGAGCTGTTTGAGGCCCGCGTGCCGAAGAACAAGGCTCCGCTGGTCCGCGAAAACGGTCGCGTGCGCCTGGAGGAGGACGAGCACTTCTACACGCTCACCCTCATCCCGGATGCCAACAGCGAGGACGAGGTCGTATACGACAAGCTGTCCAAGCGTCAGGGCCTGGCTGAAATCACTGTCGATGGCCGTCGTCGCGCCATCCGCGATGGTGACCACGTGGTCAAGGGTCAGCAGCTGCTCAAGGGCGCTGCCGATCCGCACGAGGTCCTCGAGGTTCTGGGCCGCCGAGGCGTCCAGCGCCACCTCATCGAGGAAGTCCAGTCGGTCTACCGTGATCAGGGTGTGGCCATTCACGACAAGCACATCGAGGTTATCGTCAGCCAGATGCTGCGCCGCGTGATTGTGTCTAAGCCAGGTGACTCCGAACTGCTGCCAGGTGCACTGGTCGAGCGCTCCACGGTCATGGCGAAGAACCGCGAGATTGTCGCCTCCGGTGGCAGCGTCATCGAAGGCCGTCGCGTGCTGATGGGTATTACCAAGGCATCGCTGGCCACCGAGTCCTGGCTGTCCGCCGCCTCCTTCCAGGAGACGACGCGCGTGCTTACCGACGCCGCTATCAACAAGCGCTCGGATAAGCTCATCGGCCTGAAGGAGAACGTGATCATCGGTAAACTGATCCCGGCTGGTACGGGTATCTCGCGCTACCGCAACATCACGGTTGAGCCGACTGAGGAAGCTGCCCGCCAGGCAGCCGCCCCGTTCGCTTCCTTCGGCGAGGGCTTCTACGGTGCCGAGGACACCTACGGCATCGATCAGGTCGGTTCCGCAGTTCCGCTGGATGACATCGGAACCTTCGAGTAAAAATCAATAGCTTTGCGGCAGCGGCTGGGGGAGCGGGAGAATTCCCTCGGTCACTGTCTGGCAAAGCACCTCGCCTGACAGTTGGGGCTTCGTGCGCTAACTGTTAGGTGGCAACCGGAAAAATCCTCCGGCACAGTTGTGGCTTACTAGCGGATTGCTAGTTCGTCACGGTCGTGCCGGAGGATTTTTCTTTGTCGAGGCAACCCAACTGGAAAACTCGGCTGGAGACTGAAGAAAGGCGATAGGAACAGAGGCAGAGGCAGGGGAGGGAGGGCTAGGGGGTCCGTCCCGGCCTCCCTCCTCTACATCTTGAGAGCCTCTGCAATCGGGGTGTTGCCCTCGTTGAAGTTAATCATGCGACCAACGGTAGCCTCGTTGAACACGGTCTGCGCGATGACATTGGCAACGGTCGCACGAGCGACCTCGCCTGCCTTGTCCGCCGTGGTGTCGATGGAATCCTGGCCCTCGTTGAGCGTGAGCGCACTCGGGCCGAGAATGGTCCATTCCAGGTTTGAAGCGCGCAGCGCTTCGTCGGCTGCAGCCTTGGACTCGGCATAGGCAAAGAAGCTGTGATCCTCTGGAACGCCATGGTCGTGGCCCGCACCAAAGTAAGAGACCATCACGTAGCGCTTAACGCCAGCCTGCTCGGCTGCGGCAATCGAAGTAATAGCTGCGTCGCGGTCGATCGCGTACGTCCGTTCTGGTGAACCTCCACCAGCGCCGGCGGACCAAATCACAGCGTCGTGCCCGCTGAGAAGGTCCGCAAACTGTTCGGTTGAGAGACTGGCGATGTCGTAAACGGCTGGTGTGGCGCCGAGAGCCTCGATATCCGGAACCTGGTCGGGGTTGCGAATAACAGACGTGACCTCGTAGCCATCGTCGATAAGTAGGGGAGTAGCGATTTGGGCCACCTTGCCGTGGCCGCCAATGACAATAACCTTCTTAGACATGTCCCCACCTATACGCTGCCAGTACACTGCTGGCAATGAAGAAGGCATTCGCCTGTGGTGAACATGGCGATTAAGTTTCTCCAGCGCTGATGCAGGACAGTACTATGGGCAAACCGAACGGACGGCCGAATTGGCCGCGTTATCGATTCAAACCGGCATAGTAACGTCTGCGTCTTTTGGGGCGAGGCGCGCCGTGCTGAACACCCAAAAATTTGATCACCAAGCCCACAAGCGCTCAAAGTGCTTGAAATTTATAGGCCATTACCAGGGTGTTTGGACTAAACCCGCAGCTCGCGTACTGTTATACAACGATCCCAGAAAAGAATTGGGAACTTGAGACATTACCCAGTAGGCCAGCGAGAGCGGCTGACTGGGTTTCGCACGTTCAAAATCCCTCCATTTCTTGCGTTCAACCGATGGGCTCACCACTGGATGAGTAATAACTTTTCTTGTGATGCATTCACACGGAAGGTGGTTACTCCGCTGCGGTTGGCATCGGTCGTGAGAATGTCCAGCGAGGATTGAAAACAGAAAGAGGCTTCATGCCCACTATTCAGCAGCTGGTCCGCAAGGGCCGCCATGACAAGAAGGCTAAGGTTGCAACCGCAGCTCTGAAGGGTTCCCCTCAGCGCCGCGGCGTTTGCACCCGTGTTTACACCACCACCCCGAAGAAGCCGAACTCGGCTCTTCGTAAGGTCGCTCGTGTCCGCCTGACCTCCGGTGTCGAGGTTTCGGCTTACATTCCGGGTGAGGGCCACAACCTGCAGGAGCACTCCATGGTGCTCGTTCGCGGTGGTCGTGTTAAGGACCTCCCGGGTGTCCGCTACAAGATCGTCCGTGGTTCCCTTGACACCCAGGGCGTCAAGGACCGCAAGCAGGCTCGTTCCCGCTACGGCGCAAAGAAGGAGAAGTAAGCCATGCCACGTAAGGGCCCAGTACAGAAGCGTCCTGTCGTCAACGACCCGGTCTACGGCTCCCCTCTGGTGTCGCAGCTGGTCAACAAGGTTCTGATCGACGGTAAGAAGTCGACTGCAGAGCGCATCGTCTACGGTGCACTTGAGATGTGCGAAGAGAAGACCGGTACTGATCCGGTGCTGACTCTGAAGCGCGCAATCGAGAACGTCAAGCCGGCTCTTGAGGTTCGTTCCCGCCGTGTTGGTGGCGCCACCTACCAGGTCCCGGTTGAGGTTCGCCCGGGCCGCGGCACCACGCTGGCACTGCGTTGGCTGCTGATGTTCTCCCGTCAGCGACGTGAGAACACCATGACCGAGCGTCTCGCTAACGAGATCCTCGATGCATCCAACGGCCTGGGTGCATCCGTCAAGCGTCGTGAGGACACTCACAAGATGGCGGAAGCTAACCGCGCATTCGCTCACTACCGCTGGTAATCGCTTATCGACGGAGGCCGCGAGTGGTCACCGTCGTAAAGCAGCTGCCGGTATGTCAACGGCGCGCGTCGGTCGAGGTCCACAGATCTTTAAGGGTCACTCAATAGGGGCCAGCCCGGCGCTTACACCCGATGTCTTGCGTAGAATTTACGCAATAGGTGTACGTCACGGCGCGACTTCGCGCCAAGACGGTGGCATTATAGATAAAGCAAACCCGACCGACGGCGGATTTGACGGCCAATTGCAATCCCGTGATTGAGTCTCACCGCCAAACCGATTTGAAACGAGTGGGGAATCAAGTGGCTGAAGGTGCACTTCCCGTAAAGAAGGACCTCCACAAGGTCCGCAACATCGGCATCATGGCGCACATCGATGCTGGTAAGACGACTACGACCGAGCGCATCCTGTACTACACGGGTATTAACCGCAAGGTCGGCGAGACTCACGATGGTGCGTCCACAACCGACTGGATGGAGCAGGAGAAGGAGCGCGGTATTACCATTACCTCCGCTGCTGTGACCTGTTTCTGGAACGACAACCAGATCAACATCATCGATACCCCGGGCCACGTCGACTTCACCGTTGAGGTTGAGCGTTCCCTGCGTGTGCTCGACGGTGCCGTCGCAGTCTTCGACGGTAAGGAAGGTGTCGAGCCGCAGTCTGAGCAGGTTTGGCGCCAGGCTCAGAAGTACGATGTCCCGCGTATTTGCTTCGTCAACAAGATGGACAAGCTGGGCGCTGACTTCTACTACACCGTTGGCACCATCGTTGACCGCCTCGGTGCTAAGCCGTTGGTTATGCAGCTGCCGATTGGCGCTGAGGATGACTTCGACGGCGTTGTTGACCTGCTGGAGATGAAGGCCCTCATGTGGCCGGGCAAGGTTGAGATCGGCACTCCTGCGCAGGTCGAGGAGATTCCGGCTGACCTGGTCGACAAGGCTAACGAGTACCGTGAGAAGCTCATTGAGACCGTCGCTGAGTCCGACGAGGAGCTCATGGAAAAGTACTTCGGTGGCGAAGAGCTGACCATGGACGAGATTAAGGGCGCCATCCGCAAGATGGTTCTGAACTCTGAGGTCTACCCGGTCTACTGTGGTACCGCTTACAAGAACAAGGGTGTTGAGCCGCTGCTCGACGCTGTCATTGACTTCCTGCCGAATCCGCTGGACATCGGTGAGGTGCACGGCCACCAGATGGGCGACGAGGACGTCGATATGGTTCGTAAGCCGTCTAAGGATGAGCCGTTCTCTGCTCTTGCATTCAAGATCGCTGCTCACCCGTTCTTCGGTAAGCTGACCTTCGTCCGCGTTTACTCCGGTCGCGTGGAGCCGGGCCAGCAGGTCCTGAACTCCACCAAGGACAAGAAGGAGCGCGTCGGTAAGCTGTTCCAGATGCACGCCAACAAGGAGAACCCTGTTGACGAGGCAGTGGCAGGTAACATCTACGCCTTCATTGGTCTGAAGGACACCACCACTGGTGACACCCTGTGTGCACAGGATGCTCCAATCGTTCTGGAGTCCATGTCCTTCCCGGATCCGGTTATCTCCGTTGCTATTGAGCCGAAGTCCAAGGCTGACCAGGAGAAGCTGAGTACCGCTATTCAGCGTCTTGCTGAAGAGGACCCGACCTTCACCGTTCGCCTGGATGAGGAAACCGGCCAGACCGTTATCGGCGGTATGGGCGAGCTCCACCTCGACGTCCTGGTTGACCGCATGAAGCGCGAGTTCAAGGTCGAAGCAAACATCGGTAACCCGCAGGTTGCTTACCGCGAGACCATCCGCAAGCCGGTCGAGAAGTTCGAGTACACCCACAAGAAGCAGACCGGTGGTTCGGGTCAGTTCGCCCGCGTCATCATTGCTCTGGAGCCTTACGCTCCGTCTACTGACGAGGTTGAAGAGGGTGAGTCCACCACTTACAAGTTCGTCAACGAGGTGACCGGTGGCCGTGTTCCGAAGGAATACATTCCGTCTGTCGACGCTGGTATTCAGGACGCAATGCAGTACGGTACCCTGGCTGGCTACCCGCTGGTGAACATCCAGGCAACCCTGCTCGACGGTGCTTACCACGAGGTTGACTCCTCTGAAATGGCCTTCAAGATTGCTGGTCAGCAGGCTCTGAAGGAAGCTGTCCAGAAGGCTAAGCCGGTCCTGCTCGAGCCGATGATGGCCGTTGAGGTCATTACTCCGGAAGAGTACATGGGTGAGGTCATCGGTGACATCAACTCCCGTCGTGGTCAGGTTAACTCCATGGAGGACCGTACGGGCGTCAAGGCTGTTAAGGCTCTGGTTCCGCTGTCCGAGATGTTTGGCTACGTTGGTGACCTGCGTTCCAAGACCCAGGGTCGCGCTAACTACACCATGATCTTCGACTCCTACGCTGAGGTTCCTTCCTCCGTGGCCGAGGAGATCATTGCAGCGCGCACCGGCGCTTAAATTGCATCGGCAGGGTGGGGCGCTCTATCAGGGCTGACCCCATCTCTGTGCGCACTGCGCTGTCACTCTTTTTAGACGGTGCAGTGCGAGGGTCTGCAGCTTTTTAGTAGATTCCCTTAAGATTTGACTGTGCTGAGATGTCGCCAGACTCTTGGCTCGTGTTAGCACAGGCAAGCTCTTGGGGGTAGCTGCTCGCAATTCATATCGTTGGGCGATTTTAGATCGCAACTCAAATATCTAGTATTTATGCAGGTAAATGACGATGTGAGTTGCTGGCCGTTACCCACCCTTAACTAGGGGGTTGGTCTGGTTTGGAAAACTCCAGTATCCTGCCCTAGTATCGAGTAACTGGCACAGTGAAAGAATAGTGCTCTTTTGCGCGCGCACGTTCCGAAGTCGTAAGCGAACAGCTTGAAAGCTTCTGATGTTGTGAAGGCGGATTGAGTGACCACAAAATTGTGGCTGCGAGAGTCGTGGCCACCTAGACCTCCAGGAGGACTAAAAGTGGCAAAGGCGAAGTTCGAGCGTACGAAGCCGCACGTCAACATCGGTACCATTGGTCACGTTGACCACGGTAAGACCACCACTACCGCCGCTATCACCAAGGTTCTGGCTGACAAGTACCCGGACCTGAACCAGTCGTTCGCTTTCGACGCTATTGACAAGGCGCCGGAAGAGCGGGAGCGCGGTATTACCATCAACGTCTCGCACGTTGAGTACCAGACCGAGAAGCGTCACTACGCTCACGTCGACGCTCCGGGCCACGCCGACTACATCAAGAACATGATCACCGGTGCTGCTCAGATGGACGGCGCGATTCTGGTTGTCGCCGCTACCGACGGTCCGATGCCGCAGACCCGTGAGCACGTTCTCCTGGCTCGCCAGGTTGGCGTTCCGTACATCCTCGTTGCACTGAACAAGTGCGACATGGTTGACGATGAAGAGATCATCGAACTCGTCGAGATGGAGATTCGCGAGCTGCTGGCTGAGCAGGACTACGACGAAGAGGCTCCGATTGTTCACATCTCCGCTCTGAAGGCTCTTGAGGGCGACGAGAAGTGGGCAGAGTCCATCGTCGAGCTCATGCAGGCTTGTGACGACAACATCCCGGACCCGGTCCGCGAGACCGACAAGCCGTTCCTGATGCCGATTGAGGACATCTTCACCATTACCGGTCGCGGCACCGTTGCTACCGGTCGTGTTGAGCGCGGCGTTCTGAACGTCAACGACGAGGTGGAGATTCTGGGCATCAAGGAGAAGTCCCAGAAGACCACCGTTACCGGTATCGAGATGTTCCGCAAGCTGCTGGATTCCGCTGAGGCTGGCGACAACTGTGGTCTGCTGCTCCGCGGTACCAAGCGTGAGGACATCGAGCGCGGTCAGATCGTTGCTAAGCCGGGCGCTTACACCCCGCACACCGAGTTCGAGGGTTCCGTCTACATCCTGTCCAAGGATGAGGGCGGCCGTCACACCCCGTTCTTCAACAACTACCGTCCGCAGTTCTACTTCCGCACCACCGACGTCACCGGCGTCGTTTCCCTGCCGGAAGGTGTCGAGATGGTCATGCCGGGCGACAACGTTGACATGTCTGTCAAGCTGATCCAGCCGGTCGCAATGGACGAGGGCCTGCGCTTCGCTATCCGCGAGGGTGGCCGCACCGTCGGCGCTGGCCGCGTTACCAAGATCATTAAGTAAGTCTTCTCCCCAATGGGGAAATGCTTTAACTAGGTCTTAGAAGAATCCCGACTCCGCGTAAGCGGAAGTCGGGATTCTTTGTATCTGTACATAGCCGACATTAGACGGGATGGGGCCGGCGCAATAGCCGTCGCTACGCAACCTGTTCCGTAATGGGTGTGATGTACGTTGCACTTTGGAATCGCGATTTTACATTTGCAGTGTGGGCGTGCTTTAATACGGAGGTTGCTTTAACAAAGGCGTTCGCGCCAATTGTTGTATCAGGCCCAGCTGGGAACCAGTACGAAATTGGACTTAGCGCCTATGGTAAGGCGAGCATGACCACGTAGGGAAGTTTCTTCCCAATCGTGCCTCACGGAGAAAACGGGCGACACGCCCGACCGCGGGGGTCGGAGGTGGCATGGCAAATTAACAGCGGCAGTAGGCAAAATGAAGAGCCCCACGAGGGGGACTTGTTTTCCACTGGGATTTGAGTGCAAGGCGTTATTCGTCCGCTCGGGTCATGGCCAAAAGTTAATTTGCCATGACGATCGAAGACGAAATCGCTTTGAAGTAATGCACAACCCAGTTTTAATTTCTGGCGCTGGCCATAGTTGCTGACGGCGTCGAGAAACATTGACAGGGTCGACGCCCCTTTAATTGGGGCGCGCCGACCGAGGAGAGGACAAGCGTGGCCGGACAGAAGATCCGCATCAGGCTCAAGGCCTACGACCACGAGGCTATCGACGCTTCTGCGCGAAAGATCGTGGAGACCGTTACCCGTACGGGTGCACGCGTCGTTGGCCCGGTGCCGTTGCCAACCGAAAAGAACGTTTACTGCGTTATCCGTTCGCCGCACAAGTACAAGGACTCGCGCGAGCACTTCGAGATGCGCACTCACAAGCGTCTGATCGACATTCTCGATCCAACGCCGAAGACCGTCGATGCACTTATGCGCATTGACCTTCCGGCAAGTGTCGATGTGAACATTCAGTGATCCTGGACTTTTGGTAGCGGAGACAAGATAAATGAGTGAAAACGAGATCAAGGGCATCCTGGGCACGAAGCTCGGTATGACTCAGATCTTCGACGAGGAAAACCGCGTTGTTCCGGTTACCGTCGTTGAGGCTGGGCCGTGCGTAGTGACTCAGGTGCGCACTAAGGAAACCGACGGCTACGACGCCGTCCAGATTGCATACGGCGAAATTGACCCACGTAAGGTCAACAAGCCGGAGGCCGGCCACTTCAAGAAGGCCGGTGTGACCCCGCGTCGCCACAGCGTCGAGATTCGCACCCCGGACGCTTCCTCTTACGAGGTCGGCCAGTCCGTTGGTGTCGACATCTTTGGCGAAATTGAGTACGTCGACGTCACTGGTACCTCCAAGGGCCACGGCTTTGCCGGTGGTATGAAGCGCCACGGCTTTGCTGGCCAGGGTGCTGCTCACGGTAACCAGGCTGCTCACCGTCGTGTTGGTGGCATTGGCGCCTGCGCCACGCCAGGACGCGTCTTCAAGGGCAAGCGCATGGCAGGCCGCATGGGTAACGACCGGGTCACAACCCAGAACCTGAAGATCCAGAAGGTTGACGCTGACGCGAACCTGCTGCTCATCAAGGGCGCAGTTCCGGGTGCACGCGGCGGCCTGCTGGTTGTTAAGACTGCCACGAAGGGTGGTGCTCACGCATGACCAACCTCAAGCTAGACGTACACACCGCTGAAGGCGGCGTGAACGGTTCGGTTGAGCTTCCTGCTTCCGTGTTCGACGCGGAGGTGTCCATCGCCCTGATGCACCAGGTTGTTGTCGCGCAGCGTGCAGCAGCTCGCCAGGGCACCCACAAGGTCAAGACCCGCGGCGAGGTTCGCGGCGGTGGCCGCAAGCCGTGGCGCCAGAAGGGTACCGGTCGCGCTCGTCAGGGTTCGATCCGTGCTCCGCACTGGACCGGCGGTGGCATTGTCCACGGCCCGGTGCCGCGCGACTACAGCCAGCGCACCCCGAAGAAGATGATTGCAGCTGCTCTGCGTGGCGCACTCTCTGACCGTGCTCGCCACGACCGCATCCACGTTGTCGAGGAACTGGTCCCAGGCCAGACCCCGTCCACCAAGGCAGCTCGTACTTTCGTCGAGCGTCTGACTGAGCGCCGCAACGTGCTCGTCGTTCTGCCGCGCGAGGACGTCAACTCGTGGAAGTCGGTTCGTAACCTGCCAGGTGTCCACATCCTGTCTGAGGATCAGCTGAACACCTACGATGTTCTGAAGGCCGATGACGTCATCTTCGCCGTTCAGGCACTCAATGACTTCATCACTCGCACCGCCGGTAAGGAGGAGAAGTAATGGCTACCATCGCAGATCCCCGCGACATCATTGTTGCACCGGTAGTGTCTGAGAAGTCCTACGGACTCATGGAGCAGGGCGTTTACACGTTCCTGGTCCACACCGACGCTAACAAGACCCAGATCAAGATCGCGGTCCAGGAGATTTTCGGTGCCAAGGTCGCTTCCGTCAACACCCTCAACCGTGAGGGCAAGCGCAAGCGTTCCCGCACCGGCTACGGCAAGCGCAAGAACACCAAGCGCGCCTACGTGACTCTCGCGGCCGGCAGCGATCCCATCGACATCTTCGGCGGTTCGGCAGCCTAGCCGCTAGCCGACGAGGAAGTTAAGGAAGAGCAAAAGTATGGCTATTCGTAAGTACAAGCCGACTACGCCGGGTCGCCGCCAGAGCTCCGTCTCCGAGTTCAGCGAGATTACTCGCTCGACTCCTGAGAAGTCTCTGCTGCGCCCGCTGTCGAAGACTGGTGGCCGTAACGTTCACGGTCACATCACCACTCGCCACAAGGGTGGCGGACACAAGCGCCAGTACCGTGTCATCGACTTCCGTCGTAATGACAAGGACGGCATTCCGGCAAAGGTCGCTCACATCGAGTACGACCCGAACCGTACCGCCAACATCGCACTGCTGCACTATGCAGACGGTGAGAAGCGCTACATCATCGCTCCGAAGAACCTGAAGCAGGGTGCCATTGTTGAGTCCGGCGCTAATGCCGACATCAAGGTTGGTAACAACCTGCCGCTGCGCAACATCCCGACCGGTTCCACTATTCACTGCGTGGAGCTCAAGCCGGGCGCTGGTGCACAGCTGGCACGTTCTGCTGGTGCTTCTATTCAGCTTCTCGGTAAGGAAGGCAAGTACGCAGTTCTGCGTATGCCGTCCTCTGAGATCCGTCGCGTCGACGCACGTTGCCGTGCAACCGTCGGTGAGGTCGGAAACCAGGATCAGATCAACATCCGTTGGGGCAAGGCCGGCCGTATGCGCTGGAAGGGCTGGCGCCCGACTGTCCGCGGTGTTGTCATGAACCCGGTCGACCACCCGCACGGTGGTGGTGAGGGTAAGACCTCCGGTGGTCGCCACCCGGTTTCCCCGTGGGGCCAGAAGGAAGGCCGCACCCGTAAGCCGAACCGTCCGAGCGACCAGCTGATCGTTCGTCGCCGTCGTACCAACAAGAATAAGAAGCGCTAAGGAGGGAACTGAGAATGCCACGCAGCCTTAAGAAGGGCCCGTTCGTCGATGAGCACCTCCTCGCGAAGGTCGATGCACAGAACGAGAAGGGCACCAAGCAGGTCATTAAGACCTGGTCTCGCCGCTCCACGATTCTCCCCGATTTCATCGGCCACACCTTCGCCGTTCACGACGGTCGCAAGCACGTGCCGGTGTTCGTGGATGACTCTATGGTCGGCCACAAGCTGGGCGAATTCGCCCCGACCAAGACCTTCAAGGGTCACGTCAAGGATGACAAGAAGGGACGTCGATAAGCCATGAGCAACGACATTACTTCTGCACGCGCAACTGCGCGCTTCGTCCGCGTTACTCCGATGAAGGCACGTCGCGTCCTGGACACCGTTCGCGGTAAGTCCGTCGACGAGGCACTGAACATCCTGGAGTACGCTCCGCAGGGTGCTGCTGATCCGGTTGCCAAGGTTGTTGCGTCTGCAGCTGCAAACGCTGAGAACAACTTCGGTCTGGACCGTCGTACTCTGGTCATCTCCGAGGCTTACGCCAACGAGGGACCGACTATGAAGCGCTTCCGCCCGCGTGCGCAGGGCCGTGCTTTCCACGTCCGCAAGCGCACCAGCCACATCACCGTGGTCGTCGAGAGCCAGAAGGAAGGTGACCGATAGTGGGACAGAAGATCCATCCACACGGTCTTCGCCTCGGTATTTCCAGCGACTGGAAGTCCCGCTGGTACGCCGACAAGCAGTACGCTGACTACCTGGCCGAGGACATCAAGATCCGCGATCTGCTGTCCACCGGTCTTGAGCGCGCCGGCATCTCCGATGTCGTTATCGAGCGCACCCGTGACCGCGTGCGTGTGGACATCCACACCGCACGCCCGGGCATTGTTATCGGTCGTCGTGGCTCCGAGGCTGACCGCATCCGCGGCCAGCTCGAGAAGCTCACCGGCAAGCAGGTTCAGCTGAACATCCTCGAGGTCAAGAACATTGACGCGGATGCGAAGCTGGTTGCTCAGTCCATCGCTGAGCAGCTCGCCAACCGTGTCGCTTTCCGTCGTGCAATGCGCAAGGCTATCCAGTCTGCAATGCGTCAGCCGCACGTCAAGGGCATCAAGGTTGTCTGCTCCGGTCGTCTCGGCGGTGCCGAGATGGGCCGCACCGAGCGCTACCACGAGGGTCGCGTTCCGCTGCACACCCTGCGTGCGGAAATCGACTACGGCACCCACGAGGCTCACACCACCTTCGGCCGCATTGGCGTCAAGGTGTGGATCTACAAGGGTGACGTAATCGGTGGCCGTCGCGAGTCCGAGATCAACGCCGGCAACGACCGCCAGCGTCGCGGCAACGACCGCCCGCGTCGTGGTGGCAAGCGTCGTCAGCGTGCATCTGAGAAGAAGGAGGGCTAATTCATGCTCATCCCGAAGCGCGTTAAGTTCCGTCGCCAGCACCGCCCGACCCGTACTGGTATGTCCAAGGGTGGCAACAAGGTGACCTTCGGTGACTACGGCCTCCAGGCTCTCGAGCCGGCCTACATCACCAACCGTCAGATTGAGGCAGCGCGTATTGCCATCAACCGCCACGTCAAGCGTGGTGGTAAGGTCTGGATCCAGATTTTCCCGGACCGTCCGCTGACCCAGAAGCCACTGGGTGTTCGTATGGGTTCCGGTAAGGGCCCGGTCGAGAAGTGGATTGCAAACGTCAAGCCGGGTCGCATCATGTTCGAGATGTCCTACCCGGACGAGGCAACTGCTGTCGAGGCACTGAAGCGCGCAGGCGCTAAGCTGCCGATTAAGACCCGAATCGTTCGGAAGGAGGATCAGTACTGATGTCGAACGGCATTCCCGCCCACGAGCTCCGCTCGCTGGATAACGATGACCTGGTTGCCAAGCTCAAGGAGTCTAAGGAGGAGCTGTTCAACCTCCGTTTCCAGAGCGCTACCGGTCAGCTGACCAACAACCGCCGTCTCCGCACTGTCCGCAAGGATATCGCTCGCATTTACACCGTTATGCGTGAGCGCGAGCTCGGCCTGTCTGCTGCACCAACCGATGGTGATGCAGCATGAGTGAGGAAAACATGAACACCACCGAGGCTGGCGCACGCAAGGTGCGCACCGGTTACGTCGTGTCCGACAAGATGCAGAAGACCATCGTCGTCGAGCTCGAGGACCGCAAGCAGCACGCCCTGTACGGCAAGATCATGCGCACGAACTCTAAGGTCAAGGCGCACGACGAGAACGAAGAGGCTGGCGTGGGCGACCGCGTCCGCATCGAAGAGTGCCGTCCGCTCTCCAAGGACAAGCACTACCGCCTGATCGAGATCATCGAGAAGGCTAAGTAAGACCCGTCAGCTGAGCAATCAGCTCGGGCTTTACGACGAGAACCCCGCCGCGGGAAACACGGAAGTGTTTTCTGTGGCGGGGTTTGTTTTTTGAAAGCCATGTTTCTTCGTATTTCTAGTCCTCTTAGTCCAGGTTTGATGGGTTTTATCTCTGATAGCATTGGCGAGGATTTGTGCTTTGTGAGGGGAGAAGTTCGGTGACTACTGACGTGACCAGGATTGATGATCGAGATCTCGAGTCCGCGCTTCGCTCACATGACGTGGCTACGCTGTCGCGGCTCTTAACTGATATTGAACCCAAGGTTGCCGCTCGAAAGATGCGCCGCCTCAGCCATGAGGAACGTGCGCTGTTCTACCGCACACTCCCGAAAGACACGGCGGTTGAAACCTTCGATGAGCTGAACTCGGCTCTGCAGGCGCACCTGATTGACAGCCTCCGTGATCCTGAAGTCACCGCAGTTTTCGCGGACATGGAACCGGACGATCGAGCAGAGCTGCTCGACGAGCTGCCTGCGTCTGTCGCTGCAAAACTGCTCGCCGATCTGCCGGATGATGAGCGAGATCTGACCAACATCGTCCTCGGCTACCCCGACGGTTCCATTGGGCGTCGCATGAGCCCGGAGCTGGTGTCGCTTCACGACTATATGACGGTGGGGGAGGCTCTGGAGACCGTCTACAAGCATCTGGATGATGCCGAATCGATCTACACCCTGCCGGTGTCGGACCGGAAGCGTCGGCTGGTGGGCGTGATTAGTCTTCGTGAATTGATGCGCGCCAGCAGCGATATCCAGGTTGCGGCTATCTTGCGGAAGGCTGATTTCGCAGAAGCTACCGAACCCGAAGAGAAGGTAGCCCGCATGTGCGCTGATCATAAGCGTCTAGCTCTGCCGATTGTCGACAGCGAGCAGCGTGTTATCGGTCTGCTCACGGTGGACGACGCCCTCCGGATTCTGGAAGAGGCAGACTCCGAGGACCAAGCTCGTATTTCCGGTTCTGAGCCTCTGCGCTTGCCCTACCTCGCGACGCCCATTTTCGAGATTGTTCGCTCTCGTGTGGTGTGGCTGCTCGTGCTTGCTATCGGTGCAACATTGACCGTGCAAGTCCTGGAAACTTTCGAAGAGACTCTTTCTCAGATGGTGGTTCTCTCGGTATTCGTGCCGCTGCTGATCGGGACAGGTGGCAATACCGGTAACCAGGCAGCAACCACGATTACGCGTGCGTTGGCGCTGGGGGATGTCCAACCCCGCGATATATTCAAGGTCATTCTCCGCGAGGTGAGAGTCGGTGCCTTCCTCGGTTTATTGCTTGGTACTCTCGGCCTGCTATTGGCTGGCTTGGTTTACGGCTGGGACATCGGCCTAGTGATTGGTCTGACGCTGCTGGGTATTTGTACTCTCGCGGCAACTGTCGGTGGCATCATGCCGCTGATTGGTAAGAAGTTCGGCATTGACCCAGCCGTCTTCGCTAACCCGTTCATTACAACTCTCGTCGATGCCTCCGGTCTGATCATCTACTTCCTGATCGCTAAGTCAGTATTGGGAATCTAGTCCCGTCGCGCAGGGGACGTCGGCGGTATAGAAAAGAGACCAACTGCGCCATAATGGTGGCCATGAGCAATGGCACCCACAATCACCGCACTTGGAAAGAAATTATCGCCGCCGATCCGCAGCATTCCCGCCGGTACGCCAACCGGTGGCGGGGATTCGTGCGCGAGGGCCGCGATATTGACGGCGAGGCGCGGTTGGTGGATGCAATCGCGCCACGCCACGCTCGAATTCTGGATGCCGGCTGCGGGCAGGGGCGCGTCGGCGGCTACTTGGCGAAGGCTGGACACCAGATTGTCGGCGTCGATGTCGACCCCTATCTCATCGACGAGGCAAAGCGACAGTTCCCGGAGGCGACGTGGTTGGTCGGGGACTTGGCGCAGCTGCCGCACGTGCTTGACGACGGGCTGGAGAACACACCCCACGATGACACGGCATCCGCCTTCGACGTCATCATTTGCCCCGGCAATGTGCTGACTTTCGTAGCGGCAGAAGACCGCGCGAAGGTACTGCAGGGCTTCGCGGAGGTGCTGAATCCGGAGAACGGTCGTGCCATTATCGGCTTCGGCGCTGGCCGTGGTTGGGACTTTGCCGATTTTGAAACCACTGCGCAGGAGGCTGGGCTCACCGTGATTCAGCGTTATTCCACGTGGGATCTTCATCCCTTTGACGGTGAGTCTCAGTTCCTGGTTGCAGTGCTTGAGCGAGCTAAATCGAGCGGACTAAGTAGTGCCGCCTAGGAATCCTTGGCCAGCAATTCTTCAACCTCAAGCTTGGTCGGCGGCTGAGCTCCCTTACGGGAGACAGTAATGGCAGCCGCGGCGGCCGCATAGTGCAGAATCTCGCGCCACTGATCTGGTGATACTAAAGTCAGGTCAGCGACTGTTAGGCCACGCTCGTCGAACTGTGCCAACAGCGCGCCCATAATTGTGTCCCCAGCACCGATGGTGTCAACGACATTCGCGTTGACGGCTGGGACATCGATGCGGTTTCCGTCGGCAAGCAAAGTGAGCCCATCGCCACCTCGGGTGATGACAGCGGCCGGAACTTTAGTCAGCGCCTCTTCGCCAAGGAACTCGACTTCCTCGTCCGAGAGCTTCAACAAATTGACGTAGGGGAGCAAGCTCATGAGGAATTCGCGGTGTGCATCCGTTGCGTACATGGGGCGAATATTTGGATCCAAAGCGACCAGGGTGCCATTGGCCGCGAACTGTTTGAGCAATTCCGCGTATCGGCTGGCACCCGGTTCCAGCGCCAGCGACAGCGTGCCAAAACATGCGATATTCGCATCGATGAGCTTCGGCTCCACAAGTGGGGTGGCCGTGCCGTCGGTGTAAAAGGTGTACGTTGCAGAGCGATCGTCGTGGATGGTGGTTACCGCCAGAATGGTCGGCTCTGGGCCACGCTGAACGTAAGAGGTGTCGACCCCTTCGTTTTCCAAGTGCTTGACCAGCTCATTTCCGAAACCATCCGTCGACAGGCGGGACTGGAAAATAACATCCGCACCGAGGCGAGAGGCCGTAACCGCGACGTTGTAGGGGCCTCCGCCTAGCGCCGGCACGTGGTTATTGAGGCTGCCAGGAGATACCGGAACGAGGTCAACCAGACCTTCGCCGCAAACACAAATAGCCATGACTTCAATAATATCGGGGGGGGTATGACCTATCGGTCGAATTACCATCTGTCACCGCCACAGGGCCGACTGAATGACCCGAATGGACTTTTCGTGGACGGCGAGACGCTGCATGTGTTCTACCAGCATGATCCATGCTTTCCACATGCTCCGAAGAGAACAGGGTGGGGGCATGCGTCCGCTTCGCTCACGACGGCCGAGCGGTGGCGACATCACCCTGATGCGCTGTATCCGGACATGCCCTATGACAAGCATGGTTGTTATTCGGGCAGCGCGGTTGTTGATGGCGATGATGTGTGGCTCTTCTATACCGGCAATCTGAAGGCAGACGGGCGCCGCATTCCGTCGCAGAATCGGGTGCGCGCGCTTGCTCCCTCCGGCCCAGAGGGTGGGATTCATCTTGCCGATTCTGGTTATCTCATGGATTCTCGCAACGATTGAGAAGTTCTTCCATAAGCGTCTCAAGGGCACTGTCGACTTCATGCTGACACCACTGTTGACGTTGCTCATCACTGGTTTCATCACCTTTGCCGCCATTGGTCCAGTACTGCGCACTGCAGGTGAATGGCTGGGTATTGGTCTTGCAAATCTGTACGAATTCGCGGGACCTGTGGGTGGCTTCTTGTTCGGCTTGGTCTACTCGCCAATTGTCATTACTGGTCTGCACCAGTCCTTCTCACCAATCGAGTACATGCTGTGGGACCAGGGCGGCTCGTTCATTTTCGCGACGGCATCGATGGCCAATATTGTCCAAGGTGGTGCCGCACTGGCGGTGTACTTCCTGGCCAAGAGCGAGAAGCTCAAGGGTTTGGCAGGTGCGTCCGGTATGTCGGCACTATTCGGAATTACCGAGCCAGCCATCTTTGGTGTGAACCTACGTCTGCGCTGGCCGTTTTACATCGGCATGGGTGCCTCGGCCATTGCCTCAACCATGAAGGACGAGCCGAAGTCAGAAACTGCTGCGAAACCTGCTGTTACCGCAGAGAAGAAGTAAATCTGCATCTCTTCGACGGTGAATCGCAGTTCCTGGTTGCAGCGCCTAAGGGGGGGGTAGGGCGCTGTGACCGTCGTAAAGCGGTTGCGATTCCGCGTCAGCCTGTCGTTATTCTTTTATGCGAATAACTGCAATTAACGGCACGCAGGGAAAGGCTTCGGCGGTGACGCTATACGAAACGCTGGATACGGCTGGCGACAAGAAACAGGAACTGTTGACGCAGGACTACGGACGATTTGCCGTGCGAGCGGTCCTGGCGGGTATGTACCTGACGCTCGGGACGGCCTTTGCAGCGGTCGCTGGACAAGTGGCAGAGGGCGTCGCGCCGGGGACTGGGGGACTGGTCTTTGCGTGCCTATTCGGGCTTGGGCTGTTCGCCATTGTGGTGCTCGGTGCAGAGCTGGCGACTGGCAGCATGATGTTTGTGTCCTGGTCCGCCGCACGCGGACGCATGGCGTGGGGAGTGGCCTTTCGAATGGTGGCCGTCGCTACGTTCTACAACTTCATCGGTGCGGCGATTGTGGCGCTGGTGCTCAGCCAGAGCGCCAAGCTCGGTGGGATTGATGACACACATCTGATTTCCACCTTGACTGAGGGGAAGCTGGCCAAGCCGTTCTTCGGCGCTTTCGTAGAGGCCATGGGTGCGAACTTCGTGGTCAATATGGCTGTCCTAGGTGCACTTCAAGCCAAGGAAATCATTTCGAAGTTCGTTGTGATTCTGCCGATTATTGCAGTGTTCGTTGGGCTTGGACTCGAGCACGTGATTGCGAACTTCTCGTTGTTTTCCTTGGCCTTTTTCGCTGATCCGCATCCTGCAGCCTTCGATGGTCTGCACATAACTGTTAACTGGGTGGCCGTGTGGCTGGGCAACTTCGTAGGTGGTGGCCTGGGGATCGGCGCGGTCTACGCCTGGTTGAACCAGACGAAGACCAGCTATGTTGACTAGGTTTTGAGTTTCGCTGTGCGTTAACCGGGCACCTATTTGACGGTCTAACCGACAGCCTGCCCGAAGAGCAGACCGACGAAGTAGGAAACAATCAAACCGAGCGCACCACCAATTACCAGGCGCAGAGCAGCCTTGCCGGAGTGCGTGGAGCTGAGCTTGGCGCTGATGTAGCCGGTTAGAGCCAGAGTCACGATGGTGACAACAGTGACTGCGATTGCGCCAGAAGTGGGGCCGGTGAAAACCAGTGCCGCAATCATCGGCAGGATGGCGCCGAGTAGGAACGACAGTGCCGAAGAACCGGCAGCAGCCCAGGGGTTGGTAAGTTCCTCACCGTCAATGCCCAATTCCAGCTTTAGGTGAGCCGCCAGCGGATCGCTTTGTGCGATGCCGTGGGCAGCATCTTCGGCGATATGTTCTGGGATGCCGTAGCTAGAGAGAATCCCCACGAGCTCTTTATGCTCTTCATCTGGAAAGTCTTTAAGCTCGGCCTTTTCTTTGGCAATCAGTGCCCGCTCAGTATCGCGCTGGGTTGAAACCGAGACGTATTCACCCAGGGCCATCGAGATAGCCCCAGCGATAACGGCCGCGGCGCCAGCAGTCAGAATGGCTTCGCGAGAGGAACCTGCTGCAATCACGCTGAGCAAGATTAGAGCAGTGGAGACGATACCGTCGTTGGCTCCGAGGACTCCGGCGCGAAGCCAGTTGAGCTTCGCCGACTCAGATGCCTTATGTGGTTCATGAGGATGTGCATGCGTGGTCATGGCAGGACCTTTCTCCCATGTCAGCCCCATGCCTACGGGTGGTACGAGGCCGCACCATCGATTTAATGCCGATTCGGGCACATTCTCAACCAGTGAAGTGAAACGCGGGGAGTCCTCTCGCTCGTAGCTCTTATGTCAGTCGGTGTGAGCGTTTGTGGAGGTCGGCGCGCGTCAATGTCAACACCGCGGTCAGTGCAATCAATGCACAGGTCAACATCGAAATAGCCATCGAGAGGGGCAGATTGGAACCAAGCCCCACCAACGGGGAAACCGTGGCGGCCGCGAGGAACTGTGTGAAGCCCATGAGACCGGAACCTGAGCCAATTCCGATATCTCGAACCTCCTCAATTCCGAGTGCCGTGGCATTGGCGAAGATTAGCGGCATCATCGGTACCGTAATGAACAGCAACAGCCAAGTAGTGAAGAAAGTAATCCCGACGGTGGCATTAATAATCAGGCCTATCGACGTCACGAGCATGACCGTAAGGGCAATTAAAATGCCCTTGCGGGGATGAAGCCGGTTGATCATCTTGCCGTTGAGGATTGACACAAATGTCAACATCGCTGCATTGGATGCGAATACGAGAGAAAACTGAGTAGGGGTGAGCCCCAGCAGCTCCTGGAAGATAAAGGGTGACGCAGCGATGTACGAAAACATCACCGAGAAGCCACCAGCGAAAGCCAACAAGTAGCCGACAAATACTGGCCGCCGCAGCAGCCGGCCAATATTGGGTAGGAGATTGCGCAGAGCACCTGTGGAGCGTCGCTCAGGCGGCAGAGTTTCCGGAACCATCAGAACCACAATCGCGACCATGGCGACGTTGATGGCTGCGAGAAACCAGAACACGCTGCGCCAGCCGAATGCGGGGCCTAGAAAACCGCCCACAAGGGGAGCGATTGCCGGGGCGATGGAGGAAATGCCCATCAGCGTGGAGAAAGCTCTCGCTGATGCCTTGCCCGTCAAGAGGTCTGGTACTACAGAACGAGCCAGAACAACTGTGGAGCCACCAGCTAACCCCTGGAACAGGCGCATTGCAATAAGCGTGCCAATATTCGGTGCTACTGCACAGAGGATTGACGAGCTCAAGAACACCAAAGTCGCAATGAGAAGCAGCTTCTTGCGGCCCAAACTATCGGAGAGAGCGCCAATGACGAGCTGTCCAGCAGCCATGCCAATCATGAAGGTTGTCAGCGTGAGCTGAACCATCGACTCGGTCGTGGAGAACTCGCGTGCAATCTCCACGAAGGATGCCAGATATGTATCTGCGCCGAACGGGGCGGCGGCGGATAACAAGGCCAACCCGGCAAGTAGCGATACCGGTAGAGTCTGTGCTGGCTTTGTCTGAGCACTCTCGGAATGTTGATTTGTCACTGTCTCAGTATAGGGTTGCCGCAGAAGGCATAAACCATGTTGGGGGCATGAAAATAAGGGATTTTGTTGTCCCGCACGAACGTGCCATAATACACAGGTTGCGCGAAGTGACTGCGTGCTGCTCTCAACGGTCTAGAACCGTAGTAAGCACGAGGTCAAAGCGATAGGAAAGCTACCTCTAGCAGGTGCTTCCGTCGTAAAGCGTAAACGCAAGACATAAAGACCGCGTGCGTTTAGGACGGAAATCTGACGCACAATGCAACCAGGTCAGGAGAAACGCAGTGATTCAGCAGGAATCCCGTCTGCGCGTTGCCGACAACACTGGTGCACGTGAAATTCTGTGCATCCGCGTTCTCGGTGGCTCGACCCGACGCTTCGCTGGCATTGGCGACACCATTGTCGCAACTGTCAAGGAAGCTACTCCGGGCGGCAACGTCAAGGCAGGCGAAATTGTTAAGGCAGTTATCGTCCGTGCGAAGAAGGAGACCCGTCGTCCGGATGGCTCCTACATCTCGTTCGACGAGAATGCAGCTGTCATCATCAAGGCCGACGGTGAGCCAAAGGGCACCCGTATTTTCGGCCCGGTCGCGCGTGAGCTGCGTGACAAGAAGTTCATGAAGATTGTCTCGCTCGCACCGGAGGTGATTTAAGTGAAGATCCGTAAGGGCGATACCGTGCTGGTTATCTCCGGTCCGGACAAGGGTGCTCAGGGCAAGGTCATCGAGGCCTACCCGAAGCGCGACAAGGTCCTGGTCGAGGGCGTTAACCGTATCAAGAAGCACGTTGCAAACTCCGCTGCGGAGCGCGGCGCTTCCTCGGGTGGCATTGTCACTCAGGAAGCTCCGATTCACGTGTCGAACGTCATGCTGGTCGACGAAGATGGTACCCCGACTCGCGTCGGTTACCGCTTCGATGAGGACGGCAAGAAGGTTCGCATCTCCCGCCGTACCGGGAAGGACATCTAAGCATGAGCGAAAATTACACCCCTCGTCTGAAGGCCCGTTACCGCGATGAGATTCGCGGCAAGATGCAGGAAGAGTTCTCCTACGAGAACGTCATGCAGATTCCGGGCGTCACCAAGGTCGTCGTCAACATGGGCGTCGGCGCTGCTGCTCAGGACAAGAAGCAGATCAACGGTGCTATCAACGACCTGACTCTGATTACCGGTCAGAAGCCGGAGACCCGTCGTGCTCGCAAGTCGATCGCTAACTTCAAGCTCCGTGAAGGCGATGCCATCGGCGCTCGCGTCACCCTGCGTGGCGACCGTATGTGGGAGTTCCTGGATCGTCTGCTGACCGTGGCTCTGCCGCGAATCCGCGACTTCCGCGGTCTGTCTGATCAGCAGTTCGATGGTCACGGTAACTACACCTTCGGCCTGTCTGAGCAGACCATGTTCTACGAGATCGACGTTGACAAGATCGACCGCCCGCGCGGTATGGACATCACCGTCGTGACCACCGCTACCAACAACGAGGAAGGCCGCGCGCTGCTGCGCGAGCTGGGCTTCCCGTTCAAGAAGTAGTTTTGCCTCTTCGGTAGCTTTTGCCTGAAGTCCCGGATGCCGCTTGGCCTCCGGGGCTTTTTGCTGCTCTGTTAACTGCTTATGTTCGTGGGGGAGTGAGGTCGCTGTGCGGGGCCTGCGTAAAAGTTACCAGTGTTGCTGGTGGGAAAGTTGACCCTTTTTGGGGGTTGGAAATTAGTAAAGCCACAAGGTTTCTCAGTTGAAAGTTAGGCGTTTGTGATGATTTCGTTGTAAACTGCCATTCGTCATAGTGACGGCCGCCAAAATGCATTGTGGTCGTTATCAATTTGGGCAAGACTTAAGTGACTTCAGCTTCTGTGTGATTGAGCCAGTGGTTCTACACAGAGCGGTTCTTAAGTTAAAACGCAAAGGGATTAACTACATGAAGAACTTCTCCGTGGCCGTCCGCTCGGCTGCTATTGCAACTGTTGCGGCTCTGGGTCTGAGCTTGGGTGCAGGTGCTGCCAACGCACAGCCGGCACTGCCGGAAATGCCGAACATTCCGATTCCGGGTATCGGCGACACCGGCCCGAAGGGCGTCAAGCAGATCGTCACCTTCGGTGACTCCTTCACCGCTAATGCCGGTAAGGGTGGCCCGCGTGGCCTGGCGCCGGGGCAGAACGTACTGGTCGCCAACTGCGCTACCGACATGGAAAACTGGCCGAAGATCGCAGCTACGAAGCTGAACAAGTCCCTGGGTGACTGGTCCTGTAACGGTCTTGGCGGCTTCCCGGGTCAGCTCCTCGCATACCTGGAGGCTTCCATCCAGTACGGCGACATCGGAGAGGGCACCGAGAAGGTTGTCCTGATGTACGGCGGCATGGACTGGGTCCAGTGGGTTGACGTGGCAGGCGAGCTTGTCGCAAAGCCGGATCCGCAGGCTCCTTCCGCGTTCAAGCAGACGCTGCGTCAGTTCACTGACCGCGTCCACCAGGTTGCCCCGGGCGCTCAGGTCGTCCTGGCGTCGTACCCTGAGTACGCCACTGATGACCAGCTGTGCCTGGTGAACACCCCGAACCAGACCTTCCCGATCCCGGCACCGGGTGGCAGCGAGATCCAGGGTGCATTCCGTGACAGCATTCGCTCCGCATCTCAGCACGTAGGTGCCGGCTTCATTGACGTCTACGAGGCAACCCTCGGCCACGGTACCTGCAACCCGAACCCGGATGAGCGCTTCGTCGCCGGTTTCGCAGACCCGGTGATGGGCCCGATGACCAACCACCCGACGGTGGCTGGCGAAAAGGCAATGGGTAACATCATCGCCGACCAGCTCTACTAATTTCCTTTCGCCGGCACCATGTCGGCTAGGAATTGAGTTCCACCGCTAGTTGGTGGGGCTTCACGCCGTGAGCGGACTAACGTCCGTCCGCGGCGTTTTTGCATTTCGGCCGGTATTTGTTAGTATCACCAGGTCTGCCCTCTATAAGAGGTGCGGCAGTAAAAATGTAAGAACTTTGCTGTAGGCCCCTCGCCTCGCATCGTCTCTGGTGTCACCTGGGTGGCGAGCTGACTCGGCTATTGAACCGAGTTGGCGAACAGTAGCCCTTAAATCGCCGGAATCACGATATTGGTAATCACTCCAACTTAAGCTTTCGCCGTGTGACAGTTGCTGTTTGCGCGGTCATTGGAGTTAGCCACGAGGTGGGAAGGAACCGCAGCGAGAAAGGAAGCGGTCACTAACCATGACCATGACTGACCCAATCGCCGACATGCTGTCGCGCGTGCGCAACGCTAACAACGCGTACCACGACTCTGTCTCGATGCCGTCGTCCAAGCTGAAGGCTAACATCGCCGAGATCCTCAAGTCTGAGGGTTACATTGCGGACTACGCAGTCGAGGATGCCAAGGTCGGCAAGACCCTGACCCTGAACCTGAAGTACGGTCCGTCCCGCGAGCGTTCGATCGCTGGCGTGCGTCGCGTCTCCAAGCCGGGTCTGCGTGTTTACGCAAAGTCCACTAACCTGCCGAAGGTCCTCGGTGGCCTGGGCGTGGCTATCATCTCCACGTCTCAGGGCCTGCTGACTGACCGTCAGGCTTACGAGAAGAAGGTTGGCGGGGAAGTCCTCGCTTACGTCTGGTAAAGGGGGAACTACACAATGTCTCGTATTGGTAAGAACCCTGTCGTTGTCCCGGCAAACGTTACTGCCCAGGTCAACGGCCAGGACGTTTCCGTCAAGGGTCCGAAGGGCGAGCTGTCTGTCTCTATCCCGGCTCCAATTACCGTTGAGCTGAAGGACAATGAGATTGTGGTCAACCGCCCGGATGACCACCGCAAGAGCCGCTCCCTGCACGGCCTGTCCCGTTCGCTGATTAACAATATGGTTGTCGGTGTGACCGAGGGCTACACCATCAAGATGGAAATCTTCGGTGTCGGTTACCGTGTCGCCAAGAAGGGCAAGGACCTCGAGTTCTCCCTGGGCTACTCGCACCCAGTCCTGATCGAAGCACCGGAAGGTATCACCTTCGACGTCGACGGCACCACCAAGCTGTCGATCACAGGTATTGATAAGCAGCAGGTCGGACAGCTCGCAGCTAACATCCGTCGTCTGCGTAAGGATGATCCTTACAAGGGCAAGGGCATTCGTTACGATGGCGAGCAGATCCGTCGCAAGATCGGAAAGACGGGTAAGTAATGAGCAACACCAACGAAAAGCGCCTCCCGGTAGGCAAGGACATCTCGACTCGTCGTCGTGTCGCCCGTGCCCGCCGTCACGCACGCTTGCGCAAGAACGTCCGCGGCACCTCCGAGGCACCGCGCCTCGTCGTGCACCGCTCTTCCCGCCACATCACCGCTCAGGTTATCGACGACTCCATCGGTCGTACCCTGGCAGCTGCTTCCACTCTGGACGCAGATCTCCGTGGCTTCGAGGGCGACAAGAAGGCCAAGAGCGCCAAGGTCGGCGAGTTGATTGCTGCTCGCGCTAAGGATGCTGGCATCGAGAAGGTCGTTTTCGACCGCGGTGGCTACCAGTACCACGGCCGCGTTGCTGCTCTGGCCGAGGCTGCCCGTGAAGGTGGTCTGAAGTTCTAATGCGCACTTACAAGTCCAACGGAAGGAATGCGTGATGTCGGAACGCGATAAGCGCGAAGGCGGACGTAACTCCGCTGACAACAAGAACAACAACCGTCGTGGTGGTCGCGGTAACGACCGTCGCCAGCAGGACGAGCGTTCGCAGTACATCGAGCGCGTAGTAACTATCAACCGAGTTTCCAAGGTCGTCAAGGGTGGTCGTCGCTTCAGCTTCACCGCTCTGGTCATCGTCGGTGACGGCGAGGGCATGGTCGGCGTCGGCTACGGCAAGGCCAAGGAAGTACCGGCAGCTATCCAGAAGGGTGCTGAAGAGGCTCGTAAGAACTTCTTCCGCGTCCCGATGATTGCTGGCACCATTACCCACCCGGTTCAGGGTGAGACCGCTGCTGGCATCGTCCTGCTGCGCCCGGCTGCTCCGGGTACCGGTCTGATTGCCGGCGGCGCTGTCCGCCCGGTTCTCGAGTGCGCCGGTGTTCAGGATGTTCTGTCCAAGTCGCTGGGTACCAACAACTCCATCAACGTTGTTCACGCAACCGTTGATGCCCTCAAGCAGCTGGTTCGCCCTGAAGAGGTCGCCGCACGTCGTGGCAAGTCTCTCGAAGAGGTCACCCCAGCACGTATGCTGCGCGCACGCGCAGGTCAGGGAGCGTGATTTCCATGGCACTGAAGATTACCCAGGTCCGTGGTACCGCTGGTACCAAGCAGAACCAGAAGGATTCGCTGCGCACCCTCGGCCTGAAGCGCATCAACGATTCCGCCGTTCGCCCGGATACTCCGGCTGTGCGCGGTCTCGTGAACGTTGTGCGTCACCTGGTCGAGGTTGAAGAAGTAGCGGGGGAGTAGGTAAACCATGAGCGAACCAATTAAGCTCCACGACTTGGCCCCGGCTCCGGGTGCTAAGAAGAAGAAGACTCGCGTCGGCCGTGGTGAGGCTTCCAAGGGTAAGACCGCTGGTCGCGGCACCAAGGGCACCAAGGCCCGCAAGCAGGTTTCGGCAGCATTCGAGGGTGGCCAGATGCCACTTCACATGCGTCTGCCGAAGTTGAAGGGCTTCAAGAACCCGGCGAAGGTCACCTTCCAGGTGGTCAACGTTTCGGATCTGGAGCGTCTGTTCCCGAACGGTGGCGACGTCACCATCGCCGACCTGGTTGCAAAGGGCGCTGTCCGCGCTAACCAGCCGGTGAAGGTCCTCGGCGACGGCGACATCAACGTCTCCGTCAACGTCACCGCAACCAAGTTCTCGGGCTCCGCAAAGTCCAAGATCGAGGCTGCAGGCGGCTCTGTCACTGAGGCCTAAAGCATTTAAGCTTTAACAAAAGAGCTCTTAACCCAAGTGAACTAGCCCCCGAAAGTTGGACTGGTTTAACT